>NZ_AP018723.1 GCF_004001325.1 Thiomicrorhabdus aquaedulcis
GTTTGGTATATTCATTTCTCTAAAAAAAGTTGAGCCTTAAATGTCTAAAATACAAATTCAACCGGGGCAACCACAAGATTATGGTCGTTCGGTTAAATCCCATAAGTTGGCCAAAGCTTACTACACTCTCAATAAGAGTGAGAAACGAGTAATGGAGGCGGCTATCTCTTTGCTAGTAAGTGGGAATCGTAAGGTTGTCATCACAGCAGACTATTATTCTACCGTTTATGGTGTAGACGCAAGTTACTCTTATAAGACCTTGCAAGCCGCCGGCAGTGGGCTTGTTCGTAAAATCTTAAGGATTAAAAATGACGACGAATCCATTAAAGAAGTAACCTTGTTATCTTCTCAAGAGTATTTCAAAAAAAATGGGGCTTTGGTTCTGGAGTTTAACGAATCAATACTTCCTCTTCTTCAATCTTTAAAAGAAGATGACAGAACCTTCTTACACCTCAAAGAAACTGCGAATTTTACGAGCATTTACACGTTGCGCTTGTATGATGTTGCAAAAAGCTGGTGTGACCAATGTGTGAAAACATTTCCTGTTGAGATTGATGAAGTGAAAGCTCAGTTGTCTATCCCTCAGAGCTACAATTACGCGCAAGTTAAAAGCGTAATTTACGCAGGAATGCAACAAATAAACGCATTTACGTCCGTATTTTTGTCCTTTGAGGAAGAGAAAAGAGCCGGTGGAAAAAGAGTTACACACTTGTTGTTTACGGTTGAAAAAAGAAAGTCAAAAGTTGAACTGGGTGACATTATAGAAGGCGAAATCGTTGAAGCCGTTGAGAAGAAGCCTAGAGCGACCGTTCAGAAAAAACCAATTGAGCCACAAGATTTAAAGAACGGGTATCTCTCTAAAGGCTTTACCGATGAAATGTTCGATAATTTAGTCTCCCACAGGTTGTCACTTAAGCACCAGGATTCTCAGCAATCTATTAATTCGGTTATTAAAGAGTTAATAAAGGCATCTGGTCTTACAAGCTTGCCGATAAAGGATGTGCTGCACAAATACTACGCCTCTGGGTGGAAGCGATTTGAAGCAGAGTGGTTTATGTCAAAAAATCCCGCAAGCAATCAGTCGTCAATAGATTTCTCAAAAACCTCAGACCCGGTTGTTTCGTCGCCGGCTCCAAGGCCTCCTGAAAAACCGTCATTACCCAAAAAAGCAGAACCGCCGCCGCCGCCAAATCAAGAAGACGAATACCCTTTGCCAGAAGGCATTCGTTCCCCAAAAGATTTACTAAAAACATTTAACAGGATGTGATTATGGATTTTAAAATGCTTTTTCTTGTTGTGAAATTGACTTATAATTAAATATGGATAATAATGACTTAATACGGTCAAGAAATTCTTAACGGGAGCGACGTGAATCAGTTAGAAGCGTTTTTATTGGCTGCCGTGGTGCTCGCGTTTTTTGGCGCATTCTTGATGAGAAAAATTAAGAACCCATATCTGTACGCGGTAGTCGCGTTGCCAGGGGTGATTCTCCACGAAGCAGCTCACCTGGTTATGGCTTATGTCACTTTTGCCAACCCGGTAAGAGTAAGTTTAATTCCCAGTAAGAATTCAGACGGTAGTTGGACGCTCGGTTCGGTAACGTGCGCCAACATCCGTTGGTACAACGCATTCCCGGTGGCGGTGGCACCT
Organism: Thiomicrorhabdus aquaedulcis; assembly: GCF_004001325.1. Classification (NCBI taxonomy): domain Bacteria; kingdom Pseudomonadati; phylum Pseudomonadota; class Gammaproteobacteria; order Thiotrichales; family Piscirickettsiaceae; genus Thiomicrorhabdus; species Thiomicrorhabdus aquaedulcis. Next base: position 1,651 of record NZ_AP018723.1, read on the forward strand.
TTGATACTGTTCATGTCACCGTATTTAAGTTTTCATTTACTAATGGATTCTGAATTGGATTACCTTCATGTAGGCGCCGTTTTGATTTTAAACATGATAATCACCCATGCAGCCTTCCCGTCTGGCCAGGATTACAAGATAGCCAGCAGTAAGCTTCTAGGCTCTTTCATTTGGCTAGTGAGCTTGGCCTATATTGGTCTGTCCACTTACCAGATAGAGGGATTATCGCTCGCACTGCCTGGATTAACGGATTGAGCCGGTCGTAATTAGTATTAATAAGAGAGGCTTCATGCACGCAGAAAAAACAATTAATTACATTTTAAGTGAAGGCACCGCAGTTTATGAATGTGGCCTGTCCAGTTATAGCCGGGTTCAATTGGGTAGATTGCTTGGCTTGTCTCAACCAAAGCAGTTTGATAGATTGCTTGTCCAGTTCAAGCTAGGTTGTTGGATGCTGGGCTTGTTAAATGAAAAGGCGTTGGAGAGTCATAGCAAGTTTATCAACCAACACGTTCTTGTTGAGAGTAAAGAAGAGGGTGGGCAGTTACGAACTCAACCGTTGTTTGATGTCCATGCGATTATTAAAAAACTGGAACCTCGTCTCAAAATCGTATCACCGGAGTTTTTCATTCAGCTTTTGAATGAAGCCTCTCTTGATAGGATGGAAAACATGCTAAAAAACGAAGCCACTTTGTTTCCCAGCGAATTAGCTAACCTCAATTTGATGACGTTGATACCCCTTGAGAGTTTTCGCTCCTTTGAAGCTGCGGTGGCTGAAATGCTGCAAACCATTGAACGGTTTCGATTTGAGTACAATGTCCTGATTAAGAGTTTATCAAGTTTGTTTGTGGATGATGACCATACTGAGAAGTCCTTATTTTGGCTAAAGTTCTTTGACCACGACTCGCGTTCAAGAGCGCCTACCTTAAGCGAACTCATTATGGTCTATGAGCGAGTAAAAGTTCTCAACGAGATGTCGTCGGACGCCATTAGAGAATTGCTTAAAAGCAAGCGCCCAGAGATGCAAAGAGTACGCGTATTTGAAGTTGGCAAAATAAAACGATTAATGGACAAAGAAGGTATTAATTTAGTGGACGTGCATCACCGACTAGGAATGCATTGTGATATTGCACAGCTTTACCGGGTTTATCAGAAGTGGGTTAAAGAGGGTGTGTATGTAGAATACTGGAAGCGACGTAATCCCGCCTTACCAGGCCTGGTTAGTTCTCTCGCTGAGAGTTAATGTTTCGTCGTATAGACTTCTCAAAAAAGGGAAAAATTAATAACCATCTTTCGTTATGTGAACTACTCCCCCCAAGTTAGCAAGCTAACGCCTGGACACTATCCATCTCCACCCAAATTAAAAATTCTGAGTGGAGAAAAATATGTAGCTGTATTTGTTTAAATTAAAAAAGGTTTCAAAATGCCAACAATCAGTTCGTTCTACGGTATCATTATTCAAATGTTTTATGGTGACCACGCCCCACCACACATTCATGTTAAATACAGCGGGAATAATGCGGTGGTTGATTTTCAAAAAATGGAAATAATTAAAGGTTTTTTGCCGCGTCGAGCTGCAAACTTGGTATTAGACTGGGTAGAGTTGCATCAACCTGAACTAATGGAGGATTGGGAGCTTTGCTCGAACCACCAAGAGCCAAACCCAATTGCACCCTTGGAGTAAGCTATGGAATGGGACGTAACAGAAGTTAGTGTAAAGGCAGACAATACCCTTTTTGTTTGCTTTAAGGATGGCGTTCAAGGAACTGTCGAATTTACCAACTCTTTTTTTTATGGTGTTTTTGAACGACTAAGAGACCCCCAAGAGTTCCGTCAAGTAAGCGTTGTTGAAGGTGTTGTTACATGGCCAGGTGAATTGGATTTGGCTCCTGATGCGATGCACGAAGAGATTAAAAAAAATGGCAATTGGGTGTTAAATTAGCAGCAAAGTCACCGCCAAAACTCTCATCAAGAATAAAAATCCATTGACCTAATCCTAAAATTAGAAATGGATTTTTTTTGGTTTTTATATTGACTTAAATATGAAAATGAATAATAATAAACTCAGTCAAAAGGGGAACAGTTCCTCTCTCAAATACTGGAGAAAATCATGTCAAATCAAGTCACCGTTATCAACCAAGTTTTAAGTAACTCAAAGCAAGACTTAGTTAATCTGTTGCCGGCTCATATTAAAGTAGAAAACTTCATGCAGATTTGCCAAACAGCGGCAATGGTCAATCCAGACTTGCAAACATGTACAGCCAGCTCATTAGCCCAGGCATTCATTCAGTGCGCCAAAGACGGCCTAGTTCCAGACGGCAAAGAAGCGGCCATCGTCATCTACAACAAAAAACAAGGTTCAAATTGGGTGGCTAATGCCCAGTACCAACCGATGATTGACGGCATTTTAAAACGCTTGAGACAGTCGGGTGAAGTGCCTTACATTTCTGCAAAAGTCGTCTACACCGAAGACCAATTTGATACTGGGATGGACATTAATGGCGAGTATTTGTCTTTCAAGCCTAATTACAATTCAAAAAACCGGACAAACAACGACATCAAATTAGTGTTCGCTATGGCCAAGCTAAAAAATGGCGAAGCCATTATTGAAGTGATGACGCTCGAAGACGTACAGCGGATTATGATGCTGTCCAAATCAGCTATTGATACCAAGACAGGCAAGTTGAACGAGTGGTCGGTGTGGGGTAAGTTCTTTGACCGTATGGCCTTAAAAACCGTTCTTCACCGTTTGGCCAAAAGATTGCCAAACTCCTCAGAAGTGATGGAAATGCTAGAGCGCGAAATCCAAGTTCGTGAAATTAAAAACGGACGTTTTGAGGAAATCACCCCAGTACAGACCGCACCTTCAGTTTCAGTTGAGAAAATTGAAGAGTTGAAAAAAATGGTGGCATCGAGCCGAAGCAACGAAGCCCAAATGTTCGCATTCATCTCCTCCGTTTCTCAGCGTACTGTGAATTCCTACCAAGATTTAGACGCTGTGCAATACGAAAATTTGGTCTCTATGATTGAGAAAAAAATCCAAAAAAACGTCCAGCAGCAACGCGAAGCTGATATGCAAGGCAACGTTTTGAACGGTGAATTTGTTCAAGCCACCGCTTGATAGGGGATTTGTGATGCAAACTGAATTTGTTACTGAATTTGTAAACCTGGTTCAAGGGTCTCTTGAATGGCTAGAGTTCCGCAAGAACCATTACCCTGCGTCTGAAGCGCCTTCAATGATGGGTGAAAGCAAGTTCGAGCCGCTCAAGCCCGAAGACCTTGCTTTAATCCGACTAGGATTGAAAGCGGTGGTCGTCAGCGATTATCAGCAAACTATTTTCGACAATGGCCATGAGACCGAAGAGTGCGCTCGCCCGCTGGTCGCGATGCTTATTAACGAACCGCTGGCCAATACGACGTGTCGAATGAACGTGCCGTCTTTGTCCATGATGCTGTCTGCCAGTCTTGATGGGATTACGTTTGATGGCGACACTTTGTTTGAACACAAACAATGGAACGAGTCATTGGCAGAAGATGTTCGCAACAAGAGTTTAACGCCTGCGTATACCTGGCAGCTTGAGCAGCAATTGTTGGTTTCTGGCGCTAAAAAAGTCATTTTCGTTACTTCAGATGCCTTCAAGCTACCGGCGGAAGACCTTGAACAGTTTCGAGATTCACTGGTTACGTTCAGCGAAGAGCAAATCGACGAAGCCGGCGTAAGATTCCATTACGCGGCCAACCACTTTGAATACATGGAATACACGCCTCAACCGGGTAAAGCGCAAGAGCTAATTAAAGGCTGGGAAAACTTTGAACAGACCGTTGCGGAAGTTTTGGTCGATAACGACGTTTGGGCAAGCCTGGCGGACGAATATCTTGCCGCGAAAAAAGAGCTTGATGTATTGATGGCTCAAAAAGACGCGATTGAAAGTCGCATGGAGCCGTTCAAAAAAGCGTTGATTAACAGCGCCAAGAGCGCCGGCTCTATCAAAATGATTGGCAGTGGGGTAGAGGTTTCAAGAATGACCCGTAAAGGTGGCTTGGATGAAAAAAGCTTGCTCCAGTTCATGTCCGCCGAAGAGTTGGATTCGTGCCGTAAAGCCGAATCTTCTTCTTGGCAAGTAAAAGCCGCCAAAAACAAACCCACGCCTGAGCAAATTAAAAACGCAAAAGCGATACAAGCCAAGCACGGCAACAAACAAAGCAATCAAGTCCCAGCGGTCATGCCTAATAGAAATGTCATGGAAGCCGGCTTGTTCAACTTCTAATTGAATTATGGGCATCCCACTGTCGCAAGTGAAACAAATTCTCGGCGAGAGAGCGTTTGAGCAGATTAAAAGACGCTTAAAGCCAGCGCCAACAAAAACAAAGTCGGCAGGCGCTTCTCCTAACAAGAGAAAAGCAATTAATCCAGCAGAAGAGGCGCTTTTTGTACTATTAAATGACGTGTTTGAGCCAGAACATCCAGTTCAGCGTGAAGTATGCTTGTGCCTGGATATTGGTCGCAAATGGCGCTCTGATTTTGTCATAGAGAGTTTAAAGGTGACTTTTGAAATGGATGGTTGGGAGTCACATGGAAAATATCTGGAATCGTTTAAAAACGAGCGAGAAAAGAGTTTTGAGGTGTTTATGCACGGTTATAGCACGATTCGCATCTACGCATCTGAAGTGCTTACCAGGCCTGGTATTGTTAAAGACAAATTAATTAGGGCAAAAGCCTTGTTGCAAGAAAAAAAAGGGGGGGTTAGGTGAATATTGAACGAAAGATAATTCTTGCTGAGATTGTGTTAGTTTCAGGGTTTTTAACGGTAATGATTGGCCTACTTGTATTTTTCTCGCAAGGAGAAATAACCCAAATATTCCACGGTGGAAATTAATTGTGGCAGGAGTCGTCACCAAAGAGCTTCAGCTAATACGGCAGGCGCTATCAAAAACAACCAAAGAAGAACGGCTCGCTATTCTTGGTGAGAATGAGGCTTTAAAAGCTAGATTTGCGTCCATCTGGGGAAGCGGCGCTGTTTGTGCAAGGTGTCAATTTTTTCAAGCCTTGGGTGGGTTTGGCTCGGGGTTAAATGGTGCTTGCTCAAAAGTGGCAAAAGCCGACTACACCAGGCCTGAAGAGTCGTGCGGGCAGTTTGAGAAGAAAACACTTTAATTGCTCATGGGCACTCGCAATTACGCTAATGGGCGTGTACAGAATAATTTTTGACACTTAGATAGGATTACTAAAGTGGTAGCGCCATACAAAAATATTTATTTCAGAAAGCGCGGTACAGGGTTCATCATCTTTAAGACCTTTGACAAAAATGGTAAAGAATTATGGTACGAGACATCCACTCTTGACAAGAAATTGAGAAGACTCGGTAAAGATACCGCAACGGGCGCGTTAAAAAGATGGTGGTACAGTTACGAGGGATTAGAAGAGCTTGACCGTAAGTCCGTAGACTTAGATTTCAAAGCTGGCTTTTTGAATCACATCATCAAAAAGCAAAGTTAAAAAGCCCCCTTAACCGGTTAAAATTAAGGAGGCTTGGCTACCTGTTCGGTAGTGAACAACTAACACATATAATTTACTAAGCTGCTTGTTCAGCAGTTGTTTAATAATAAAGGTTCCTCACTAAATGTCAAACAAGAATGGCTATGCTGGAAATAAAAATGCAAGAAAAGAGAAAACCAATAGCGAATCCATCAGTTTTCGCATGACGAAAGAAGAGAAATCTTCATGGGAAGAAGCAGCACTTCCGGGCAAGTTATCCGACTGGATAAGAAACACGTTAAATGCTGCGGCAAGAGATAACAGCCAGAAATAAGACTTTCCTGGCTGTGTTTTAAGTGCGGTCTAAAAAAGAGCCGGCGGGTTTTAGGGTTAAATTCTTTAACAATCGTTAAATTTTTCATTGCATTTGAAGCCCAAGATGATGGAACGAAAATAGATTCGTTTATCTCTTTAATTTGCTCGGGATTATTACAAACAATATCTATCCTTAGCCTATAGTCTTTTTCGCCCATTGTATGTCCTCTATGAGCGATTTCCAGTACAACCTCAGCTTGCACCAACGATTGGTGAATTTCTTCCCTCGTTTCTTCATTAATAAACGTGTAATTTCCAAATTTAGATAAAAGAAAAAATGAGCGTGGCTTAAATTTAAACTGATTTAGTTGAGGGCTGGCAATAAAATCAGGTAAATATCGGTTAATGCCTTTTTCTAGTGTATCCAAGGTTCTAAAGTTAATTGGAGAATTGAAAACCTTGAACCGGTCTTCGTAATGGTCGTACACACTTAACACTCTTAGCATGATTAGTACCTTTTTGCTAAATTTTAAAACGATTAATTGTTTGAATGAGAGATTCCGCATCACCCGTTACCGTTTCAACGGTGGCATAGGTCTCTTCCGCCAAAGCCGCATTCTGCTGCGTAACAGAATCAATACTGGCAATGGCATGATTGACTTCATTTATCCCAATAAATTGCTCGTTAGATGAAACCTCTAAGCTGGCGGCCACACCTTTCATTCGGTTAGTCTGTGTTGTGATTTCTTTAACCAACTCACTGACCTCGTTTACCTTGCTCGCACCCGAATCAACCGATTTAGAGGTCTCACCAATCAGCTTATTTATCTCTTTTGCCGCGTCCGCCGATTTCCCAGCAAGATTACGAACCTCGCCCGCAACCACCGCAAACCCACGACCGTGTTCACCGGCACGCGCCGCTTCAACCGCCGCATTTAACGCCAGCAAATTGGTTTGGAACGCGATTGAGTCAATTAGTGATGTGATGCTTTGTATGCGGTCACTGGCCTCCTTAATAGAGTGCATAGAGTCTTGCGTTTCGGACATTACGCTGTTCATGTTCGTTAAGATAAGAGTTTGTCCGTTCGCAATTTGAGTCGCTTCTTTTGTAAGCTCAAGATTGTTTTTTACCTGAGCTGAAGTTTGCTCCATTGCGGCGGATGTTTCTTCCAATGAAGCCGCTTGTTCTTGCGTTCTCTCGTTGAGACTTTCAGTGCCAGTGGCTACCGATTGCATGGAACCCTGGATGCTATAAGCCGCTTTTTGGATGCCGTAAACCATTTCCCTTAAGTCGCGAACAGCGGTGTTAATCGCCTGTTTAGCGTCGTCGATTTTGTACTCGTAACTGCCCGTGATTTCGGTTGTAAAGTCGCCTTGTGCTAGGCGTTGTGACGCATTTACCACGTCATCAAAGCCACGCTCAAGGTTGACCAATGAGCCGTTGATTATTTCAGACAGCTTTTTGATGTCGCCTTTCGTTGTTGATTTAATTCTCAGTGAGAAGTCACCTTTAGACACTTGCAACATAACGTCGTCAATCTCTTTGAAAACGTTGGACAGGTCGTGCATCGTGTTTTTAGCGGATTCAACAATGTCAAAGTATTGCCCGTCTAAGTCGTTAGAATGTGAGTTGCCAAATTGCCCATTGCGTAAATCAGTTAGCACTTCGTTAATGCGTTTAAAGGTATTTTGCAGACCGTCTACGGTGCTGTTAAGTTGGTTTTGAATGACTTTAAAATCGGCTTTGTATTCTTGGTCTAGTCGAGTGGTTAACTCGCCTTTTAAAATATTGCTAAGCGACAAAGACACGTCATTAAACGCTTGTTGAAACTTGCTTACCTGGTCGTTATAGGCAAGCGCAAGCGCAGCCATTTCATTGTTGCCTACGCTTTCAACGCGAGCAAATAAATCGCTAGAATCTACCGCCGCTTGAATCTGTTTTTCCATGCGAGCAATAGGGCGAATCAATAGAAGCCAGGTTAAGAACAGTAACGACAACGACGTAATCAATGTTGATGTAATAACGCTGTAAAAGGTGTTTTTCACCACCGCTAAATTACCATCCAAATACGTTTGATAAGTCGATGCATCAATGCTGGTTAAGGAGTAGCCAATAATCTCACCCTTAATGTCCTTTATTTCGGAAGTGGTGTGAATATAATCGCCTTGATGAATGGTTTTTGCCTCGGTAACGGCGGAAATGTCCACGTCAGCTAGGATTTTTAAGTGATTTTCCGTTATTTTGCAGTGTCTTGCCTCGTCACTTGAGCAAATTCGGAACTTGCCATCTTTACCGATGGGTTGATTGTCTTTGTTCGCGTCAAGAACCGCAGAGGGTGCTTTTGAATATACTCATCTTTAATCGCAATTAAGAAATGATGACCGCTCTTAGCTTCAAGCTCTTTTTGACCGATTGAAAACGTTGTGTCATCTCGCCAATACCGATAACGTCACCATTATCTAAAATAGGCACGAGGGACTTAATGCTTAATCCGTTTTCATCAAAAACAAAATACGAGTTTTTAGTTTTGTTTTTAAGCATATCTTTGATGTAGCCGCGACCAGACGGCGCAATTGTTTGCTCGCTGTTTTTGACCCATGAGCGGTAAATAGAGTTCCCCTTGCGGTCGTACATTTGCAGGACAATGTTTTTAAATCACTGCTTTCTTTGTAGTGCGCTGGCACATGACCTAGCTCCTCAATCAATGCAGAGGTATCTAATTCTTTGATGGCATTCTTTAACTCAGTGGATTTCGTGATGCCTACTAAGTTGGTCTCACCAATCACTTCTTTTTGAGAAATAATTCCGTCAATTTCAACGCTTACCGCATTTGAATAAGTGGTCAAAGACGCATTTTTAACGAACTGTATTTGATTTTGCTCATACAAATAAGCGCCGGCGACAATTACCCCTGTGGTAAACATGGCCACGCCTATCATCATGGGAAGGCTTTTTAGCTTAAACACGTTGCCGAAGGTTCTCATGTAAAGCTTGTTTTAATTACGCCGTTATTAATAACGGAATGACCCTTGGCCAAAGAATCCATTCTGGCTTTAATTTGTGAAATCTCGATAGGAGAAAGCGCACGCTTGATAGCGGTATAGCCTTTGTAAATCGACTGCCCTAAAGGGATGAGTGTCATGGCAAGGTAAATCTCCTGGCCACTGGCAGTCTTTTCAATCGTAAACCCGGTGTAAGGGTGGTTTGAGCTGATAATGCGGACAATATCTTCTTGGATTGCGGGGGGAAAACTTGCAGAGCGAAACTCGGCAATTTTATGACCGACCATGTCAGATTCTTTTTGATAACCAAGAATGGTTAGATAATCCTGGTTTACCGATAGGATTTCGCCGTGTTCGTCTATTTTTGCTGTTGGTCTTAAGTTGTTGCTCATTTTTCTGCCTAGTTATCTGTCGCTACTCTCGTTGAGATTGAATGGCGCGGGGTTGTGGGTGTTATTCTTATTGAGATTTTTTTCGTTAATTAAATCGAGCTAGGTATCCGTTTTTGTAGCCTCTTGTTGGGCTTCCTGTGTTGTAAGCGGATAGGGCGTCGGCCACATTTCCGTATCGACGATAATTGTCACTAAAAATCATGGCACCCATTTTTAAGTTAGTGCATGGGTCAAGAGCGTCCTCCTCGGTAAAGCCTCTTTTCCAAAACAGCTTGCCTGGCTTAAAGTGTTGAGTATCAATTTGCGCCAGGCCTATGCCGAAGCTCAAGCCCTTTTCAAGCAAGCTTCTAATGGTGTACCTAGCTTCATTAACGGTTTGAGGATAATGGCTCTTGTAGCCTGCCTCATTAACGCCTAGCGCATACAGTTTTCCACTGGATTCCACTTTGACAATGCTCTTCATTACTGTCCAGTAAGCGGGGGGTAGGCATTGCTCAACTAAGAGTTCTGCGTTTTTTGCGTGACTGTTAAATGAGGTCAGTACCAGTAATGTAAATAAGATTCTTTTCATTATTAAATCCAAAAAATTGTTCAAGATAAGAATACAAACTTTAGAAATAAAAAAAGGCGGCAAAAGCCACCTTTTTTGTCGCGTAAGCGTGTTTTTTAGTTATGAACCTTGCTTTTTCCGTCTTTTCCTAGGTCGATAGGCTGTACACCGTTGGGTGATGAGGTGTTAATCGTGTCAATAACTTTGTCGTTTAAGCGTTTCAAATCGTCCGCCGTGGGCAAGTTTTGCTGGGCTTTATTAAGCATGTCTGAGATAAATTCAGATAGGTCGATTTTTCCCCAGTCCAATTTCTGAAGTTGGTCAATTGTGAAGCCATTACAGTCTTTCATTGTCAGACCAAGTTGCTTGCGACCTTGCTCGTTGATGATGCGTGCAAGTTTAGAGTTAAAGCAGCATTTGCCGGTTCTGTATTTCACACACGTACAGCCGAACAGTCCGCAATCCTTTTTCTCGCACCATGAGCCGTGGGAGTAACATAATTTACCTTTGGTCAGTGTTGCGGTCTTGTAGTCGTCCTCATCACACGCTAAGGCGGCTTGATACATTTGATAAAGCTGCATGGCCGCGAAAATGTAGAATCCAACCGGGCTGAACTGCAACTGGAATCCACCGCCTAAAGACATAGACGAAGAACCTGTCCATCCACCGGTTGTTAAGACTTGGCCGGCTGCCTCTGCCCCACCAACGTATGAAATACCAATCCCCGCGTAACTAACGCCGAACTGCGCCTGGTCAAAGCCGGCCACTTGGTCAGCAAGCATATCGCTTTGAGACGCTGCGCTAGAGGCCATGCCTGCCATGCCCATTAGTTTTGTAGAAACCGATTGGAACATGCTGTTATTCATCATAAAGTCGTAAACGTAAGAGGTGCCTGAGTCAATGGAATAGTCAATTAAGCCCATACCGGCTTGCATACCAATGGACATTTTTGCTTCCGCCAAAACGTCACGGTTATTTTGTGGGTCAGGAGCGGAGATGTTACAGCACGACTTACTTCCGAAGCTTACGCCGCCAAAAGCGGCTTCGCGTCTATCGCATCGGTGGAATTCGCCGCCGAAAATCTTGATGTCATTGGGGTCAAAGTAGTTACCGCCTTGTCGAGAGGCTTCCATAGCAACCGCCATTTTTGCAAAGTCATCTGTACACGTATCTGACGCGGTTGTAATGGCGCGGGCACAATCAAAATGCTTTGAAATCACGATAGGCGTACTGCCATCAATCGAAAACTGCTCATTCTCAGTGTTGGTGAGCGTACACTCTTTATCCGCATCCAAAGAGGCACACAGGTTCATGGTGTCACCTAGGCATGAGAAGTTGGCCACGGTTGGCCAATACGACTTGCCTTCTTCGTCTGTTTTAGGTCTAACGACCGCCATTTTGCACTTAGCGTCCTTTGACCATGTGCAGGTAGACGTGTTGACGTTGGCACCGGTAATGACGCGCTCACCGTTCTCATCTGGAGCACTGTACGTGTACGTTACCGGACAACTTTGAATATCCTCACGCGTTATGTTTTGACAGGTTTCATCGTAATGCTGAACCGGACTCACGCCGGGGATGATTGGGCATTTTTGTTCTTGCTCAAAACAGTTGCCGTCCATGCACATAGGCTTGTAACTGCAATTTTCAGAGATAACGGTTTCCCCCGGCACTGGGCACACCATTGTCCGTTCCGTCGCCAAACATTGATTGTAAGTGGGGCTGTTGGGTATTTCGTCTTTGTAAACGCACACAGAGCTTTTTTCGGTGCAGTCGTTGGGCATTGCGGCGCACTCTGTGAGTTCTTGTGTGATACACAAAAACCCTTCTGTTTGAGACGCGGCAATGTAGCCCAGGTTCACACACTTTGGATTGGTTGCATACTGCATACGGCTAAGGTCTTCGCACAAAGAGCCGTTCATGGCCATTCCAGCGGGGCAAGAATAGTTTTCGGATTCACACGTCATCGTTCCGCCGGATTGCGTGCCGCTAACCAATTCTTCACTGGATTTTATTTCTTGACCGGCGGAGTACACCGCGCCGCCCATACAACCTGGCTGCGCCTCTTGGTAGGATTGGGTGGCTGGGTAGTTCATTGAGCATGATGTTTGGTCACTTGACATTGAGTAGCCGGACTGACAGCTTGCGGGAATTGATGCGCCCAAGTTTGGGACGTCAATAAGCGCCACCTGTGTATAGTAACCTCCTTCTTGCCGTCCGGTAGTTGTGTAGTTTTTGTAATAAATCGTTCCATTTAGCACGTAAAAATATCCATACCAGGTCTTGTATGAGCCTGTGCCACCTCGGTCTGGTGGAGTGCCTGGCAATGAGGGGTGGTCATTAATTGCGTTAATAGATGTAGAAATGCTATCATAATATAACCCCCAACTATTCCGTGAAACGGCATGCCCAGTGAGAACTCTGAATAGGGTAGAGTTGCTTTGAGGGTTGATGGTTATGCTTTTATTAAATACTGAACCACTGGAGTACGGTTGGTTCAATGTTATCAACACTCTTCCATCAGGCTGGCACTCTGCTCTAATGTAACGACTGAGATTTCGGCAATTACCTGAATAAGAGCCATTGACGTAATCACAGGTTTGCGGGGTTACAACTTGAACTGGAGGCTCACAAACCCCGGGTACTGATGGAGTGATGCTTGTAGTCTTCGTACAAGTCGTTCCATTTAAAGTTCCCCCTTGAGGACAAGAGTAAACCTCTTTTAAGCACTTAGATTTATCCGCCGAAAGGGTGTAAGCCGGGTCTATGCAAACAGGGCTGGTGTAAGAGTTTGTCGTGGCCACGGGTAGCTTAGAAAAGTAAGTGGTTTGCTTTAACGTCGCATCAAGACAGGTATCTTCTTTTGTGCTATCAGGAAGGGTGGTCTCCGTTTCAATACATACCGTACTGCCCCCTTCCGTAGGAAGGTTGTTCATCCCTAAAACATCTTCAGGATTTCTGCCGTTCGCGGTTGAGCGCATACCTTCTGCAATTGACCGATAATTTTGTTGGTTAGCTTGCCCATAACGCTCTGTAACAAACGAGCGTGCAGCACATGACTTATCGCCAACGGCGCATGTTTGACTTTGAACCGTGGCACCCGAATTGATTAACTTTGTCACGCTGGAGGGGTCATCACGCCCTTTACCTGGGTAATTGTCGTTTAAAGGTGATTGCCCGGATACGCCAAAAGTAGGGAGAGAGCTAGTTGCCGACCCGTCTTTAATGGCGTTAATAGAGTTGGACTTGTTCGCTTGACCCATAGCCTTGCCTTGTTCAAAAGCATTGGCCATGGCAGGATTGTTGAGCGTGGTATTGACAAGAAAAAAAACAAGAATAGCGTGAGCGGTAATTTTGCGCCAAGCGGAGGTTTGATTGTCCATTTTTTAAAGCCTACTATTACGGGATGATAGTGCGTATGCTAGGCTTTAAATCGAACTGTTTTTTGCTGGTTTAGTGTTAAAAAATGTGTTGTTAGCTAAAATGTTTGAAAATTTTTGGTAGGAGTTGAATTTTCATGGAAGGAAGAATCTTCATTTATTAGATTTAGTTCTGTTTGCAAACTTTTCAATCATTTGACAGTTTTCGGCATTAGTTTTTCCACCTTGTGACCACGGTATGATATGGTCAGCCTCCATGTCTGCGATAGGGTAGTGCTCTCCTGTAATAGGGCATATTCCGACTTGACGTTCATAGGCTTCGCGGCGCATTTTTTCATCAAAAGCTCTAACGTTTAAGTGTTTTTCATCACCGCTTAAAATGTATTCGTAAACACCCCTTTTGTTTGTAACATCTTCATCCTGCATTAGAGTTTTTATTTTGCTTTCTATTTGAACCGGGTCTAATTTTGTTGCGCTGTGAAGGTTAAAAAAAACACCCCACGGCAATCCTTTCATTTCCTTTCTGTAATTGGTAAAGATTGCTTTAACCCAGCCAATCACTCGTTCATAATACATCCATAAAGCAACCGCAGAATTTTCATGCTGATGCTCGGACATGTATTTTTCTATATTAGGTTTATGGTTATGAATTTCATGGCTGTGCCAGAATATAGCTGTTTCAAGATACTCTTGCCTGATTGCATGGCCTTTTAAATAATCCTTCCCAATTGCATGTGCGGCACCTCCTTGACGGCTAAAATATTTTTTGGCGTCAACTAACCATGCGCCTGTGTATATGGCGTTTCTTAGTTCTTGGTCGAGTAGCTTTTCACCGGCAATGTTAATTGTTTTAAACCATTCAAGTTTTTCACTCTCGCTACCACTACACACATAAACCATAAGCTCATAATCTAAGAATTTATTCTTTTCATCCTCATGTAGATTATAAAATGAACGATAGTTAATGGAAAAGTTGCCAACAGCAAATTCGCATATTGATATTGTTCTTTGTTGACCATCAAGAACTTCAAATGTTTCATCTGAGTTTTTAGCCCAATAAATAGTATTAAGAGGATAACCTTTCATTACTGTTTCTATTACAGCATCCCTTTGTGCGTCTTTATAAACAAATTCGCGCTGGTAGGCGGGTCGAACATTAAGATTGCCATCCAGTGCGTATACGCCGTTATCAGGGTGGCTATAATATCTTTGTACCAAATTTTCTATTTTGATTTTTTTTAGCTCAATGTTCATATTATGTTTTCATCCATTTATTTTTTTAATCAATATTCTGACATAAGTTGCTTTGCCATTTATTGTCCCATCTTTGTCTTTTATTAAGCCATGTGACTTAAAAGGTATTTTTTCTGTATTTCTGAAGTCATTAGAGCTTAGTATCTCAAACTGTTCAGGATTAAATTTATCAAGAAAAGTAATTGGTACACCTATTGCGCCATCATAATCAACAGGAATTTCTTTAACCATACTCACGTTAATGGCATTGTAATTATCATAGGCTGGGTATTTACTTGGGTCATCATGGTACTTGCAGAACAGCGTAATATCTTCATGCCTCTCAGGGTAGTCCATGTTTGTAAACCAACGAACGCCTTTAACGCGAATGTATTTATTCCCTTCATCATCCACACGATAGCCAGCAGCCTTTAATGGGTAATCATCAGGTACTCGGAATTCACGGTCTCCACTACGAATGCTTTGACCAATCCAGAGTTTTTTATCCTTGATTAACGGAAATATCTCTTTAGTGGTTACGGCATTAATAGAACCAATAACTAAAAATTTTTTATCCATTTCAATAAGGCGTGCGATAAACTCACGGAACAGAGAGAATGGAGGGTTGGTTACGCAAATATCAGATTCTTGGAGTATCTCCAAAGATTCTGGTGAGCGAAAATCGCCATTTTGTTCAAGGTCGGTTCTACGGAACTCTTTAACACCCTTACTATTAATAAATAATTCTTGCTTATAAGTTGGCCTTGAATCGTGATAATGCGTTGATATTAACTTTTTCAGTTCCAAGTGGTCGAAGTTCATTTCAAAATAACGCCAAAAATTACTCTCATTTGGGTCGTCGCAATTGCAAAAAACAGTTTTACCTTTGAAGTGTGGTTTATAGTTCTTTAATTCCTTTTCAATATCGGTAAGCTGGGTGTAAAACTCATCCTTCTTAGCTGATTTTGCCGCGTTTAGGCCGTTGTTCGTTGTATTTTTTTCATTTAGTTACCACCTTTTATTATTATGCTGGAATTTATCCAGGCACTAAAACTAATCCGCATGATGCAGTTTAAATTCAGCCATATTGTCTTTCGTGGTTGTGTAATGAATGTGAAGTAATTTGGCAATTCTCAAAACTTCCTGATGCGTTAGTTTATCGGGCATTGTAAGGATATGTGCAGCCAACTCTTTTGCCGACAAAAACAACCCGTCCACTTTGTCGCCACCCCAGTGACCTTGTTCCCACCCATACTCATTAGCGTCCACTAACACGACGTAGTTGTTAATCCAGGCCTTAAAACAGGCTTCTTTAAAGAGATTGTTAATGGCACTCACATGAAACGCATTTTGCCTAAACGGATTGGTGAAGCCTCGGTCATACAGCCCGTCTTTTTTAAACGAGCTGGCTTGAGCTGAGTTCCATTTTTTAGAGTCTTTTTCGCCGTAAACTTTGCCAGAGATGGATTTGGTTTCAATGGCAAAAACACCTCTTTTGGACACATAGAGATGGTCAATCTCGGTAAAAGGCTGTCTTCGGTCTTGCACTGGAGTAGGAATTAAAATACCGTCAAACAAAAACGAATCTCCTTGAGAGTAGGGCGTATAACGAACAGCACCCAGCTCACGGTTAAGCGTATTGTTTACATGGTATTCAGCAGCCAGTCCTCTAATGCTGGTAACTTCTTTAAATTGACTGTCCATACAAGCCTCCTATCGAGAATTATTGTTTAAACTTTTGTGTTCAGGCATTGGTTACGCTGTTCTTATTTTCTCTTACCCAATTTTCAATAGCCTTTTCAGAGGCTTGCTGCATAGAGATGTTCTTGGCCACGCATACCATCTTAAATTCCGAATGAAGTTCTTTAGGAATTAATGGCAAGCGTTGCATTTCATTGGATTTTTGTTCAGTCATGTTGTTTCTCCAGTAGTTCTGCAATCGCCGTGGCGATAACCTTTGCCGCTTCAGCAGAGGGTGCTTCAAATTTCATACTAATGTTTTTGCCTTTGTAATCTAAAGAACCACGTAATTTGCCGTTGGTGTCGGTAAACTGTAACTTCGGTAACGGTTTCTTTTTAGGGGACGCCTTTTTGTTCAGCAACCCATCACAAAGCCTTTCAATGTCCTGTTTGTTTAAGTCGTTGGCCACTATTTTTACAACCAAAGAAGAAAATGCTTCCGATTCCCCGGCTATCTCATAGGCTCGACTGATTGCGTAACCTGCGTGAATCCCAATAGGAGTTTCCTTTTCGGATAAGTCTTCAAGAAAGGGCATCGGTATGGAACCAATTTTTAAAATCTTGCTGACCTCGCCTTGGGAGCGTTTCACAATCTCACTGAGTTCCTGGAGGCTCATGTGGTTTTTTTCTAAAAACGTGCGCCAGACCACCGCAGAGTCCAATAATGTTTGGCTTTTACGTTCTTCGTTTGCGGCGTAACTGAAGCGGTACATGTCCAAGTCACTTAAATTCTCGCTAAGAACTTCACAGCGAAGGGTTGGCCATTGAAGCTCCGTCGCCGCTTTAAAGCGAAAGTGTCCATCAATGATTTTGTACCGTTCGCCATTTTTGATAACGATAATCGGTGTAATCTGCCCTTCACTGGTGAGTGATAAAGCACGTCGTTCAACGTGTTTTTTGGGATAAAAAGCACGGGCATTGAAGTTATTTGCCTCTAGTTGAGTGAGCGGAATATCCAGAATAGTATTTCTGGCCAACTCAGCAACGTCTTTTTGTGTTTCCGTTTCCGCACCGTTAATGAAGCGTTCTGAAGCAATCGCTTTTTCGGACTCAGTAAGCGCGGGCTTATCCTGCTTTTCTGTCCTCTTAAACGGGGTTAAGCTCACTTTGCCTTTAGACATCTGAAAAAGCTCCTCTGCCATTGCGTTGATTTCTTGCTTTGCTTTGTTAGCGGAGGAGTCCATTTCGATAACCCCAAGGCCTGCTGCTGCCGCGTAAACATAAGAGGTTCTTGAATGTATGACCGTTTCCAGTAAATCAAACTCAGCAATCTCAGCAAGAATTTCTTTAGCTTCTGAAATAAGGGTTACGCCAGGATGGGTTGAACCAAAGGTAATAATGGTTTTGGCCACCAGCTTCTCGTTGTACATTTTAGCGTCTTCAACCAGCTCTATTACCTTGTCTAAGGTGTTAATGTCGTAAGGAGAGGGGCGAACAGGGGTAATCAAAATATCAGCCACGAGCAAAGCACTACGAAACTCTTTGGAATCTTGGCCGCCCGTGTCCACCAACACCACTCCATAGCGGCTTTCAAGGTCTTTAAGGGTCTTGTTGAGGTTGCCAGACTTCTCTACGCAATGAACGCTTTTGCATGTCCCTGACTCGTCACGTTTAGCAGACCATTGAAGGGCTGTTCCTTGCGTTGCGTTTCCATCGACCAGCAGCACGTCTACGTCTTTATTTACAAACCATGCAGCCAGATTGGTGCAGATTGTACTCTTGCCAGTACCGCCCTTGATGCCGCCAATTAAAATCACCATGATAAATACCATCTCCTTTTAGGTTAAATGTATAATAACACAAAAATACAAAAGTACAAAAGAAGTTTGTAAAAAATCAGGATAAAAAATAATAATGAAAAAACTTATTTCTTGGTTTTAATTTCTTAAAATGAAGTGGTTATTTTGTGTGTTCCAGCACCCAGCTTTTAGAGGAGGAGGGTTTGAAGAATCAAGAATTTTTAGAGGGTGTTGTGGCTTTAGAGCAGCTTGTAAAAGATTTAGCTTATAAGCATAAGGTGCCAGAAGAGCTTGTTTTAAGTGTGTTGATGAATAAGATTACAGGGGATTCGGCGGGGTTAAAAGAGTGTATAAAGAAAGGGCAAGCTTCAGTTCGTTCTGGGAGAGCGCCTTCTTGGATTAAGCTTGCAGTTGGTGTGTTGGCTAGAAATAATTTGCAGTAAGTGATGTATCAGAATCAGCGTTTTTTAGATTTAGTTGCCTGAATCCTGGTATACCAGGGAACTTGCACCCAAAAAATATTTCATGGGAATTTATTATTGAATTAGACAGTGCCATACAGCCGGCAAAAATTTTACATTCTTCTCGTTTTTCTTCCGAAACCGTGAGGGCTATGTGCCATAATCCGTAAATGACTTTTAAGTCTTCGGAAAATAATTCGCTAAAGTTAAGGTCGATATTTTTGAGTTCGTCTGGCGACTCTGCTTTATCGCGCTTCTCATCCCAATCCTTTATCACCATTTCACTAATTCTTGGCCAAAACCACCATGCATTGCTTCGAGACGTCGCAAAGTTTCGGACGTTCGCAGGCGACAAGCTAATGCTGTAACCAAACTCAGCCATTTTATCGTCAAGAACCTTTCCCAACCCTTTCCATGTCAGATTATGTGCGTCACGAATGTATTGAACGGTAGGGTGAATGGTATCTTTTTGTGTAAACATGGATTATCCATTTTTAATAACTATTTATTTAGGATAATTGTAACACTAAGCAATATATAGGGGAAAAAGAAATCCTGAAATTCGCCCAATTAGGCTAATTAGCCTAATTCGTTATTATGTCTTATGTCCGTGGGGCTTTTTTCCCTTCATCAAAACCTGTTCATCATCAACGTCACCTGGTCAATCGCGGGGGCAACCGAGATAAGCAGTACGGGTATTGATAGCACGGAGAGCAGTATCATGTTAATCATCTCAGACGCGCCTTTGAGTATCTCCATGTTGTACAAGCTTTTCTTCTCGAACTCTTTTGATAGGTCAGAAACAATGGAGGCGGCCTCCTTTCTGTCCATCATCTCGCCCCTTTTCAGAGTGATGACAAGCAGTTGATTCATCTCGACCCTGGCCAGCGCATCCGACACTAAGTAACCCTCTTTTTTAACCATGAGATACACTTCTTTTAGCTTCTTCTTGAAAAAAGGTGAGGATACTTGTTCTTTAATGATTTCCATGACGGTGGATTGTTTATTACCTGAGCCCATTGCCAGCACTAAAATACTTGAAATTTTTGCATATTCTGCATTTCGATAAAACACTCCAAAAACAGGGGTTGATAACGACACTAAATCGAAAAAAACGTCTATCGGTTCGGATATTGACCTAAGTAATTTTCGGATAAAGAAAAACCCAAACAGAAAAACGAAAAACCCGATAATGCTTTGAATGCCATAGTCGGCAATCCAGAACGCGGCGGTTGAAAAAGGCGGAATCTCACTTGGGTCAGACACCAGGGCATCAATGATTTTTCTTTGCATGGGCGCTAAGAAAATAATGGTCGCAATGGTTGCAATTATCATAAAAACACCGGACACGGCAGGGGCTATGTAAATCGTATTAAACCCTTTGCGAATCTTGAGTTGTAACTCGATTTGCTCTATCTCAATAGTGAACGCGGTCATAATATTACCGGTCAGTTCCCCGACTGAAATAACGTCGAAATACTTCTTTGGCAAGCCCGCTTCTTTTAAGGCAAGCGCCATAGTCGAGCCGTTTTTCATTGCGGTGTAAGCGTCATACCCAATCTTGCGGATTTTCTTGCTGTCCATCGAGTAGGAAGATATGTACTCCATCGCTTCAAGCGGCTTTAGACCGGATTTTAATAAAGACAGTATTTCTTTAAACAGGTCAATCGTCTCATTAGGAGACAGTCTTGTTTTTAATCCGGCACTGGAAAAGTAAATCTTTTTCGCCTCAACAAGCGAGATGCCAATCTTCTTTAAAGAGGCAGATAAATCTTCCTCGCTTGAACTCTCCATCCTCCCCTCAATGTAGCGGTTAGATGCGTCAAATCCTTCGTATTTATAAATCATAATGTCTCGTTAATAATGTGCGCTGTGTTAAAAATAGCGTCAACGCTGGGGTTTAACAATAGAATTTTGGTTTTTATACTGGAAAAGCCCCAGTTAAGGGGCTTGTTAAAGACTTATATCAGTCGATTATTAAGGGCAGGTGTTTGCCCAAACTCCTCCTTTCGGATGTTTTTCTGTCGTAAAGCCAATGTTAGCCCATGCTGCGAAACTAGTGGGAGCAACTGTTATAGCTGGACACAAGGTGGAGATGTTTTGGTTGAACGCTGTTGTGCCGCTGAACATGAAATTCATTGTTGTCACCAAGCTCGTATTCCATGAGCCGATAGGCTGGTTGAAGGCTATTGCGTTAATGAACATCGAATTCATTGAAGTCACCAAGCTCGTATTCCATGAGCCGATAGGCTGGTTGAAGGCTTTTGCGCCGCTGAACATCGAACTCATTGAAGTCACCAAGCTCGTATTCCATGAGTCGATAGGCTGGTTGAAGGCTATTGCGCCGCTGAACATGCCACTCATTGAAGTCACCTTGCTCGTATTCCATGAGCCGATAGGCTGGTTGAAGGCTGTTGCGTTAAAGAACATGAAGTGCATTGAAGTCACCAAGCTCGTATTCCATGAGCTGATAGGCTGGTTGAAGGCTTTTGCGTTGCTGAACATCGAACTCATTAAAGTCACCAAGCTCGTATTCCATGAGCCGATAGGCTGGTTGAAGGCTTTTGCGCCGCTGAACATCGAACTCATTGAAGTCACCAAGCTCGTATTCCATGAGTCGATAGGCTGGTTGAAGGCTATTGCGCCGCTGAACATGCCACTCATTGAAGTCACCTTGCTCGTATTCCATGAGCCGATAGGCTGGTTGAAGGCTGTTGCGTTAAAGAACATGAAGTGCATTGAAGTCACCAAGCTCGTATTCCATGAGCCGATAGGCTGGTTGAACGCTGTTGTGCCGCTGAACATCGAACTCATTGAAGTCACCAAGCTCGTATTCCATGAGTCGATAGGCTGGTTGAAGGCTATTGCGCCGCTGAACATGCCACTCATTGAAGTCACCTTGCTCGTATTCCATGAGCCGATAGGCTGGTTGAAGGCTGTTGCGTTAAAGAACATGAAGTGCATTGAAGTCACCAAGCTCGTATTCCATGAGCCGATAGGCTGGTTGAACGCTGTTGTGCCGCTGAACATCGAACTCATTGTAGTCACCGCGCTCGTGTCCCATAAGCCGATAGGCTGGTTGAAGGCTGTTGCACTCAAGAACATGTAGTACATTGAAGTCACCAAGCTCGTATTCCATGAGCCGATAGGCTGGTTGAACGCTGTTGCGCCGCTGAACATCGAATTCATTGAAGTCACCAAGCTCGTGTCCCAGTGTGAAATATCCGAATTAAACGTAGATTTTCCATTAAACCAAAAGGCCATGCTCGTTACACCCGATGTACACGCCAGCGCAGGGTCAACTGTGCCGCCGTGACTGGTTAATACGCTTGTACCCGAAATCTTGGTGTATGTCTTTCCATCAACTACACCCGTTTCACCCACTGCGGCGGTCTCGCACTTAATCGTGACTCCGTTCGTAGCTAAATAAAACTTAGACACAGTCACTTGAAAAGTCTTAACGGTTGAAGCCGTTTCTTTTTTGCCGTCGCTGGCAATGAGTTTTACCGTGTAATCAACGTCTTTAGTTAAACCGTCTAAATCCGCAGACGTGATAACACCCGTTGTGCCAGGAATGGTCTTAACCACCGTACCTGCGTTATTTAACACCTCGTAGCGATACGAAATGCCGTCACCGTCTGCATCGGTTGAGACCATGGTCATAGAGAGCGTTATATTCGCGCTTATGTCAACAGTCCCTATATCGACTGGGTCGGTTGAAAACACTGGCGCAGTGGGTGGGTTATTCAATACATCCGCCGCCTTATCTTGTACCCATGTTGAGTCCGCGTAATCACCGTCACCATTAGGGTCAAGCATTGAGCGATTTTCATCGGCTAATGCTTTCCAACCCCCTTCTGTAATAGAATGGTGCTTATAAAGCAAAATGCTTGTTGAAGCCATGACCGCTGTAACAGGGGTTATGGCCAGTAAGATGATTAATAACGCGTTCTTTAGTTTCATGGATACGTCCTTATTGATGATGATTTTTATACTGGAAAAGCCCCAGTTAAGGGGCTTGTTAGAGGGCTATATCAGTTGGTTGTTAAGGTGCTGGGCACGTTCCCCAAACAGGCGTGTTAGGCACGGTTAATTGAGAGCCCGTTTTAAAGTACGAGGGCAGTGATGTAATATTCGTTACGCACCAGCCGGATAAATTTTGGTTGAAATTAGTCGCGTTGTTGAACATATTATTCATGCTTACCCCAGTAAAGAAACCTAGATTATTCTGGACATTAACTGTATTCCATCCGCCAATATCCTGATTGAATGCGGTTGCGCCTGAAAACATTGAACCCATCGTTTTAACACTGCTCGTATTCCATCCGCCAATATCCTTGTTGAATACAGGGCTAAATTCAAACATATAGCTCATATTTTCAACTTTAGACGTATTCCATCCGCCAATATCCTGATTAAAGGTAGAAATATTGCCAACTGTGC
Organism: Thiomicrorhabdus aquaedulcis; assembly: GCF_004001325.1. NCBI lineage: Bacteria > Pseudomonadati > Pseudomonadota > Gammaproteobacteria > Thiotrichales > Piscirickettsiaceae > Thiomicrorhabdus > Thiomicrorhabdus aquaedulcis. The sequence goes on from NZ_AP018723.1 coordinate 24,383, forward strand.
TGGAGAACATCCTAGACATTTCAATAACATTGCCGGTACTCCAATTGCCGATAGGTTGGTTAAAAGATGGCGCTGAAGCGAACATCTGAGCCATTGAAGTCACCTTGCTCGTATTCCATGAACCGATAGGCTTGTTGAAAGCGCTGGCGACATTGAATGTCCCACTCATATTCGTAACCGCCCCGGTATTCCACCAGCCAATATCCTGATTGAAGGCTTTTGCAGCCCTGAAAGTTTGTTGCAGAGTTTGTACTTTGGATGTGTCCCATCTTGAAATATCTGCGTTAAAAATGCTCGCCACTCTGAATGTTCCCTGAAGTGACGTCACGCTACTGGTATCCCAGCTTGAAATATCCGAATTAAACGTAGATTTTCCATCAAACCAAAAGGCCATGCTCGTTACACCCGATGTACACGCCAGCGCAGGGTCAACTGTGCCGCCGTGACTGCTCAATACGCTTGTGCCTGAAATCTTGGTGTATGTCTTTCCATCAACTACACCCGTTTCACCCACGTCTGCGTTTGTGCATTTAACAGTGATACCGTTTGTGGCCAAGTAGAAAGCGTTATCGTCATAAGTAACGGTTGCAGTAGAGGTAGCTGTTTTATTGCCACTGTCTGTAGCCGTCAAATTGATACTGTCTAAAACAGTATTTGCATTAACGGCATCAAAACCTGATTGCGTTAAAATGACATTATTCCCGTTGATGGTGTATTGTCCGTTTGAATTCGTTCCTGCGGTAAAGCCAAAAGTGGGCGTTCCATCTTCTGCATCACTTGCAGTAATTCCGGCAACAACAAAACCAACTGCGGCATCTGCCTTGTTAAAGGTCGAAATCGCTGTAACAGTAACCGTTGGAGCGGTATTAGCTTCGTCTTTAGCCGCGCTCGTTGGGTCAACGTATGAACCCGTCTCAATCAAATTTTGATTTGTATCGGACAAGCTTTTCCACTGCGCTTCGCTAATGGAGTGATGTTTATTAAGTAAGACGCTTTGAGATGCCATGACCGCTGTAACAGGGGCTAAGGTCAAAAGAATGGCTAACTTAAATCTTTTGGATAATCGCATTTCTATTCCTTTTTAGTGAGTTAAAACATGAACTTTTTATTGATTTTTTTATGTACAGCTTTTTCCGGGAAACTTGCTTTCATAATGAAAATTGTGTCCGATTTATAGGCTGAGACTGAGTTAGCGCCTATGTCATTCAAAACCGGAATCTCACCAAGACCAGGTATGAACTGGCGTTCAATAGAGCCGTCTTTTGACTTAAACCCCGCAAAAATAGAATAATTTTCTTTATTAAGCGTAATGGTCGAACTCAATTTGTTTTCAGACTTAAGCGGCTTTTTAATCTCAATAACGTCGCCAAGACTTAAGTTGCGCTTCCAAGTAAAAACTTCTGTGGCGTAAATCTTTGAATCCGTATAGTCAATGGACATATTGATGGTCTGCTCGTCCAAGCTGATTCTAGGAGTAAAAATGAGAGTTTTACCGACATCCTCTTCAACAAATTCAGGCTTGTCTTCTGTGTATGTGACGACCGACACGCCATTCAAGGTCGTGTTATTCTCACTAAGATTTCCTGGTATCCAGTACCCAGTCGTTTGTATATCGGACATAAGGGTAGGGACGTCGTTATAAATGTTTAGAAGCGTCGTTGACTCTGAGCTAATCAGCCCATTTTTCTCATACATTTGAAGGCCTGATTTCAACACATCCCCATTATTTTCGGTCACGCTGCGTTCAAAGCTCACTGTGTTATTGACTATGCCAGTGGCTTGAGTTCCTGATGAGAGTGAGTAAAGGTTGTCAATTACCTTCGAGACAGAGATACCCATCTCCCTAGCTTTTTCATTGCTTATTCTGTAAATGCCCAGTTCAACTGTTGCATAGCCAACACTGGAATTTAAGTAACTCTCAATCAGCTTACGGCTTTGGCGCAGGGAGTTTGGAGACGCTTTAATGTGCATTGTGCCGGTTGACTCGTCCACAATAATGGTTGGCTTTTTAGGGGTGTAAGTTTGGTCAACTTTAGTGATGGTTTTATTGTCCATACCTAAGCCCATGCCTAAGTCCGTGGCAGAAGAAGGGGCGGGCGGAAGCGTGTTAGCTTGAATACTGTTCTTAACGAGTATGCTTTCTAGGTATTCTTTTATTTTTTTGTAATGACCTTTTTCCCCACTTTCTAATTTAGAGATGACGCTTTCAAGAATGACAAAATCACTCACATAAAGAACATTGTCTTTAAAGTAAAAATCCAGGTCAGCTACCTTTTCAAGCAGTTCTAAAAACTTCTTTAAAGGTAGGTTGTTCGCGCTGAGAGAAAAGGTTTTTTCCAGTGCGTTGGGGTTTTCAAGATTGTAAACAATGCTGATTTCAGGGGATTTCTTTGTGATAAACGACAGGTAATCTTTTGCGCTAGTCTCTGCATTCGCATCAATGGTTAAGTTTTCAGTGCTGGGGAACCCGGAAAGGTCGTCCCCGTCAATATTGATTTCATATACCTCATATTGCTCATTCTTGGTTTTATCAAATTTATTATAGGCATCGCCAATCTCATTAATCATGGCAACGGGTTGAACCACATCTTGACTTACTTTCTCGTGCTCGGCCAAATGCGAGCAACCTTGTGTGGATGCGATAAAAATAGGTAAGCAGGCCAAGTAACCCAATCTTTTGAAATTTAAGTTCAACATTTATTCAAATCCTCTCTCGGCAATACTAAGCGGTGTTTTTTTACTTTGGCCATTTAAAACGGTTAAAAAAGCTTTTTCTTTTGGTAAGTAGCTTGCGTAAAAACCAGTTATTTTCTGTGGCTTTTTAGTGATATTCATCTTGGTGTTTCGGTACAGGCACAGAACCTCTTCATCTGAAACCATTAGGGGTTTACACATGAAGTAACCAAGTTCTTGCATCAAGTTTTGATTCAAAAACGCATCAACATCATCGGCTTTAATCATGTCATTCAGAGAAGGTAAATTTAGCTCTTTGCTTTTCGCTCCTGAGTCCAGTCCACCTTCATGCCTGACTACCGACAATTCCATTTTTGCTTGTATTGCTTGCGTATTTGTTTTGATTTGATTTAGCTCACTCTCTAAGCTCGCTATTAAAGAATTCAGTTTTTTGATGCTTTCTTCAGCCGTGGTTTTTGATTCGCTAAAAATCTTGTTATTGCCTTCAAATTCAGTTTTTAAAACATTTAGCTGTTCGGAAATCGCTAATTCAGATTTTTTAATAGACGCTTCCATTGTTTGATTAATTGTTACCGTCGCAATACAAATGGCCGAAACCATAATCAGGGGGGTTGCGATAGATTTAAACGAAAGGTTGTGTGATAAACTGGATAAAAACGCTTCTTTATTCATTTCCATGAAGTTTGTTTTTCTCAACACTTGTTCAGGTTTAACTGCATTAAAAACGCTTTTGTCGTCTAAAAAGAACCGCTTCCCCTCGAAAATTTCAATGTACTTATCAAATAAAAAGGTTGCCTTTAAACCTTCTGAAAAAGCGGCTTTTTCTATGTTTTTAGCAAAGTCAGAAACTTCGTTTTCACTTCCACATTTTGCATAGGACTTAATTAATCCATCGCTGATTGCAACCAAGGCAGAATGTTCAAAATTAATATAAATTTTATAATCCGAAAAAGCGTTAAATGCATAATGAGTTCTGCAATATTCGTGAAATGGGAGCTCATTGGTTATGGCCACGTATCCTTCATCAAAAACGATTAAGTCAAGTCCATCTTTAGATTCTGAATAGGTGTAAAAGCCCACCCCAATTCGAGATTGCACAAATTTCTCGCGTTTCTTTCCCTTAAGGCTGCTCGGAACTGATATAAGACCCCTCAAGCCAATATTTTCAGGATAAGTTATGACGTAGTTATTCTTGTTTTTTGAGGCTTTTTTAGTCATTTGTTTCAATTTCCGTTAATCCATTAAACCCAATTTCATACCTTAGCTTCAGACCTTCTCTGTCATCACTGGGCACAAGTTCTTGATGCACCATCACCCCAGTGGCTTTAATAAACGCCTCAATGTTGCCCACCTTTAAATCCTCTAATCTATCTCTTACAGCACCAATTCCATTGGCGTGAATAGTGGTTAATACCAGGTGCCCAGTTAAAGCCATTTCTACCGCTCTTGATGCCGTCTCTGCATCTCGTATTTCACCCAGCAATATTGCATCGGGTGCCTGTCTTAAAATGGAACGAATCGTTTGAGAGAAGCTTTGACCAGCATCTTCGTTTATCTGTACCTGGTTAATGTTTTTGATACGTATCTCAACGGGGTCTTCCATCGTGATGATGTTGTACGCGTCTGCGTCAAGTTCTGAAAGCATTGAATAGAGCGTGGTGGTCTTACCGGAGCCGGTCACGCCAGAAAGAACAATAATGCCTTTAAGCCCTTTGATGATTTTCTTCACTCTGTCTGCGTGATGTTTTTCAAACCCAAGCGTCTCTAAATCAAAACGGTCTTCCATCTGGATTCTCAACGTGATTTGCTCGCCAGAAACGGTTGTAATCGAACTAACGCGGATACTTAAAATATACTTGTCTTGCAGTATTTTGACTTCCAATGAGCCGTCTTGATGCCCACGTATCTTTCCAGCTTCCATTCCGGCTCTTTGCTTAATCGCTTGTACAAGACGCTTGGCGTTATCCTTTGGCAGTGCAAATTGGAATTTCTTTTTCCGGTCTATCCTGAAAAAAACATAGGAGAGAGATTCATCCGTTGTTGAATAGTTAATAAAAATATCCGAAGACCTTTCCAGTGCAGCGTATTCAAACATGAGGCTAATAAAGTCGTTAATACCTTCGCCTTTATCATGGTCTCCCTTTAGCATTTCATAAATTTTTTCACGATAATTTTCGTTATCGACGTACATTTTTCTTTGCAAAAGAGACAGAGAAAGCTTCGTTACTACGAAATACTCAACCTCAAAACCATGTTTTTTATAAAAGCCTTTTGTTTTAAGGTGAGCAACTGGGTCGGACGGGTCGGTAATGGCGATAAGCACTTTGTTTTTAGTTTCATCTAAATCGAATAAGCATTGCCCACGGGACTTAGAAACCGATTCCGCCAAGTTGTAATTAAACGTGATTGCTTTATCGTTAATGAGCGGGATTTTTGAAATAACGTTTTCACTGGGAATGCCCATCTCAGCGGAAACGGCTCTTAATATTTTTATTTCACTCGCAAAGCCAAGTATGGCTATGGCATCCGGCACGCTTAATCCGGCTCTTAAGAGCGATTCATGCTTCGCCATTTCAAGCTGGTTTTCAGTGATAATCTCTTTTTCAATCAGGATTTTTTCGATAAATAATGAATGCTTATCATTGAACATGTTATTCAGTCCTTACGCGTGCGTTGTTCATATTCAGTCTTTCAATAGACACATCAATAAGGGCTTGGTCGTCAGGGTTTGTACTAGAAATAAAAGCGTAAAATATGTTTTTGTATCCGTCTACAGTCACTTTATGAATCTCCCATGTAAGCGCATCCATATCGTTAAAAACGTCTGGAATCATGGTGAGAATTCCGGCGTCAACAAGTTCCGGCAAAAAATCATGGTCGCCATTCGCATTGAGAGCATCGTAGTCATAATTAGGTTGGCTCTCAAAAACAGTGACCTGTTCTTTAATGATGGACATAATCGACGTTACTTTTGAATTATCCACGGAACCCCACATGCTGCTAATGGCGTATCCAGATAGCACAGCCGCAATTATCGACCCGATAATGACCGATGGAAGGCTGAATCCTTTTTGCTTATCTATGTTTTTCACGTTTATCCTTTATTTAAAAGCAAATCCAAAAACCCCTTCTTTAAAAAAGGGGTTTAAAGTTAGCTCTATTAATTAGTTAAGTGGAGACACTGAATCACCGCCTGCGGATAAATCAATCGCAAACGTACCCACACCTAGCGTTGTAGGTGCTGTGTAATGAAGGTCGCCGGCCATGTCTGCTGGCAAGATAGACTTCGCCATAACAGGCGTAATGTAGAAACAGTCCGTTTCAGCGGTCGCTCTGGTTGCTGGTGCACTACAAGTGTTAGAGTAGATGAACTTACCTGCTGCGGTCGCGGCAGTCGTGTCATAGCGTAAATCCAACTCGGTTGCAATCGCGTTCAAGCGGTCACGACCTTGAGCGCCGTTTGCCGTCGCCTTAAGAGCGATGTACTGGTCGCTTCCACCCGCTGTGCCGTCAGCATCCATTAAAACTAATTGGTATTTAAATTCCTTTGGCATTTGACCGACACGAGAGAGTACAGATGTGTCTGAAGCGGTATCAAGAATTGATGGGAATCCGGTTAAGTCTTCTCTTAATCCAGCTACCGCATTTTTAACTTCTGCAATGGACGCAACTTCTGCCGCGACCGCCGCTTTATCCACGGAACCCCACATGGATGTAAGGGCGACTCCTCCAAGTACAGCCGCAATTATCGACCCGATAATTACTGAGGGAAGGCTGAAACCTCCTTGCTTTAGTCGTAATTTTGCTAATCTTTCATTTTTTAAATTAATGTTTTCACTCACGTTTACATTTCCTTTGTTGTTCAACATGTCTAATACCGCTTTTTCGTTTAAAGTGTTTTTTTGCATTGCTATATCCTTTTAAGAACGTTTAAAAATTAAAATATATCATCCGATGATTTGTTGTTATCTATGCCATTCAAACCTTTTGAATAGCACTCCCCAGTACCGCCAATCACAAAGTTATTCCCAAATCCGTCTAATATCTCACTCCCTTCAAGATAATTTCCTGCCACTAATTGAATTGAATTGACTGCGTAAGCGCCCTCAATTGATTGATAATTTTGAGACGCTGTGCTGCAAGCCGTTATTTTTGATAAAGTCTTGCCCCTTGGTGTGGCCGCTAACTCAATTGTTGTAATAAGCAAGTAGTTCTCACTTCCTCTCGACAAGAATTCGTTTGAAGAGATTTCACTGTTAAGCCCGTCTTTAAACTGTGCAACCACGACCGCTGAATAAATGCTGCCAGAGCCTTCAAAACTAAAAGCAGAACCGCCGTTATTAAGCACCGCGAATGGGACACCTGTTAAATCAACCAACTTTCCAACGTCCATTTCGGAGTAGATACTCAAGCCGCTTAAATCCCCAGAAGAATTTCCGAACACAGCACCAGTCTGAGTGTAGGATGACAATATGGCTTTCTTAACGTACTGCATCGTGGCCGTTTGCTCGTTTTTCTCTTTTAAATCCAGAATAAAACCGGCTTGTGTAAATGCCGCCATAGACATAATGGAAAAGATAATGGCTGCAATTACGATAGAAGGTAAGGACACGTTTTGTACTCAAGTTAAGATTGTTAAAAGTTAAGCCACTTCTCGCTGAGAGCGCATTTTGCGTCTAATACCGATAATCGAACGGCCAATGAACACCATTAGTCCTCGACTGATTTGTATGTTTTTACGATAAAGTTCTGAAGTAAGGTTTGCCTCTTGACGAATATCAAACTGCCCGGTCATTTCCAGGTATCCGGCCATATAGCAGGCTTCATCAATCTTAATAATCGTCGAGAGCAATCTGTTGCCATATCCCGTTGAGAATCCAGCGTCCACTTCAAGCGTGCTCGCACTGTCTGAAGCAAATGCCTCAATCGCGGTAGCCGCGTCGTACAGGCCTTTAACCTTAGCGTGGCGCTTATTCACATAGGTTTCGAGTTCAATCAATCGGTTGTTGATGATTTTCTGCATCTCTTCGTTGGTGTCACGAGCAATCGTGAGAGTCGCAATTTCTTTCGTGCGGTGCAGGTAGGTATCCAGGCGGTCATAAATAAGCGTGTAAAGAGCTTTAGCCGTTCGACTGCGTAATTTGATAGGGCGGATTAATCTATCTCGTTGAGAGGCACCCAGTATGTCTCGACTAAAGAACTCACTGTTTGAAAGCCTGGCTCTGGAGTCATCGGCTTGTTCGGTTTCATTGGTTTTAGCCGCATCACTCTTGGTGGGAGTTTTCTCAACGTCTGTTTTTACGGCAGCAGGTTCTTTGGCAACTTTCTCTGTGGCCGGTGCCTTTACAACCGGTTTTGCGGCTGTTGTGGTTTTTTTGTCTTCATCACTCACGAATTTCTCCTTGGGAGGTTGATTGGTTCAGAAGACATTATGAATAATAGAAAATTTTAAAAAATGCGGCTTTGCTATGTTTTTCGTACACTTATCCTGATTTTGTTGTTTTTTTTAAAAAATATTGACATGACGGTGCCGTTCATTAGAATTAACAGCAACTCCAATCCATGAGTGACGTTAAAAAGATTTGTTGTTGCGCGAATCTTGACGTGATAGATGGACTAGATAAAGAGGGCAACGCTTTGTCGAAAATTTCAAAACATCTATTAATGCCAGTTAATAGGCTCATTCTCATGTGCCTAGCTTCACACTATTTCCCGCTCTATCTTTCCTCTGTCTATGCACAAAGCATAGAACCATAACTGCTACCTAAATTTCAGCGAAAACCTTGTGCGTATTTCATTAAGTACGCAGCGGCTTTTTACTGTCCTTTGACAGCAAAAGTCCTAGCAATTGCGTTAGGGTTTCAAGCTTGTTATTGCAACAAGCTTTTCTTTTCTCTTTTTGAGAATCTATTTTTAGACGAATAAATGACGATTTATTTGAACTATTTTTTTGGGATTTTGACGAATTTCTCATTATTTTTTTAAAAAGGATACACATTATGTTTATTTTAAATGTTGCTGGAGCTTTAGGTAAAGACGCTACGTTAAGAGCTGTTAATGGTTCAAGCGGAGCAACTTCTGTTTGCTCTTTCTCTATTGCTGCAAAGTCAAAAAGAAAGGAGCTGACGGTAAGCCTATTACTGTCTGGATTGAATGTTCTCTTTGGGGGAAACGTGCTGATGCGTTAGCACAATACCTAACAAAAGGAACCATAGTTGTAGTTACTGGTGAGCCTGGTGTTGATTCTTATCAAAATCAGTCTGGTCAATTGCAACTAAAACAAGTTTTGACGGTTGAAGACATCACTCTTTTGGGCGGTGGCACTAAACCTGTTCAACCGATGCAAGCGCCTCAATATCAACAACCGATGCAACAAGCTCCTATGGGTAATCCTGGGACGCAGTTCAGTTACGACACTGACGATGTTCCATTTGGAAATTTTGAATTACGTACACTAGCGTAATTTTTTACCTAACCCCAGGGGTGTAAATCACCCTTTGGGGTGAACACCCCTTTTTTTACTCTTCTTCGGAACTTCTCTAAGTTCCCGAATATTGTCGGAATCTTAGAGAAGTTCCGATTAAGAGTATTTAAAGGAGTAAAACCATGTTTAATTTAACAGTTCCAAAAATCGCCCTTTTAAGCGCCGTTTTGTTAATCGCTCTCATTGAGAGTGGAATTGCTGGCGACGCATTTAAAAATTATGGCGATAACTCTCGCTTATCGCATGTTCTTGAATCGAATAAAGGAGGTCTATAATGGCCTTTTTTGATTCAGCAAGTGTCAAGACTGCCGCAGCCAATCATGGCTGGCTAGGCATTTTAAGCTCTATATGCCCAACCCTAGAAGAAGCGACGCAGAAAGTCGGACATCATGTTCCTTGCCCCGTAAATGGAGGCAAGGACGGGTTCCGTCTTTTTAAAGACGCGCCTGTTTCGGGAGCTGGATATTCAAACAAGGAAGGTGCGCTTGGGGATGGCTTCGCTGTTCTTAAATTCGCAACCGGCCTGCCTTTTAAAGATGTTTTAACGTTGGTCGCCAATCATCTTGGTATGACGGACGAAAAACCGCTTTACGTCCAACCCAAACCGGTTATGCAAACCAGCTCGTTTGAAATTCCTCTTGGGGAGATTCAGATAAGAAGAGGTAAGCTTAACCAGTTCTGGGGACAGTCAAGCACTGTCCAGAAAGATGACCGCGTGGTGCAGTATTTGCGTCACCGTGGTATTCAAGGAGATTGGATGCTAGGTTTAAACAATGTTAGGTTTCATCCTAATGCGTGGTACAGAACTCCTAACGGGAACCAGGATGCCGCTCCAGCTATGATACTGAAGTTTCAGTGTCCTGACGGTTCTGCGTGCAATATCCATAAAACTTTTTTATCCAGCAAAACCGCTGGCAAAAAAGAAATGGAAGATGCAAAACTTATGATGAAACCCACTTCTAAGATGAGAGGCGGGGCGGTAAGAATAGGTGGTGTATCGGCTATCGTCTCGCACGATGGTATGTTGCATGTAAGTGAGGGGTTTGAGAATGCCGCAACCATAGCGGACATTTTCAACCAGCCAAGTTGGGCGACGTTGAATTGGGCTTTATTGCAAGGGTTTGAACCTCCTAGAGAGGTAAGAACACTTGTAATCTGGTGCGATAACGACCCTCTTGATGAGAGAGGCCATAATCCAGGTTTAGACGCAGCGGTTCGCTTGCAGAAGAGACTGGAGTTAATGCGCCCAGACATTAAAATCATTCTAAAAACACCTCCTAACAAGAAGGAAGATTGGAATGACTTATACCAGGCAGGGAGAATAGATTTATTCTCGCTTGAAGGTATTTAATGTCACCCGTACTCCACTCGAAAGAGTGGAGCACACCCAACCATTACCAGGCTTAAAGGCTATTTGCTCTTCTCTCTGAGAGTTAATAATTTTTATGCCTCTCTCCAGCATTGACGGAGAACTTACCTCGATATTGTTTCGAGTCTTGATTTTTCAAGATGCTAAAAAGACGTTTTTAGCAGTTAAATTTTATGAGTTTATGACGATAGACTTACTCTAGTTTTTTAATCAACCCATTGGGTGCATGACACCCTTTAGGGTTTTCGTGTGCCCGCCAAATAAAGGTAATGCCATGAATAACTTAATGATTGATATTGAAACCCTGGGCACTAAGCCTGGGTCTGTAATCGCTTCGATTGGAGCTGTGTTTTTTAACCCAGCAACCGGCGAAACGGGAGCTGAGTTTGAAGTTTTGATTTCGGTCGAAGCTTCAAAGAAGCTCGGATTAACTACCGACGCGGCAACCGTCGCTTGGTGGGACAAGCAATCTAAGAACGCCCAACAGCAGCTTCAAGGCTCTTTGAGTCCAGAACTGGCAATGGATGACTTCCTTCAGTTTGTAATCTCTCATTGCGAGAGGGACAAGGTGAAGGCTTGGGGTAACGGGGCATCTTTTGACCCGGTGCTCATCGAGGCTGCATTTGATAAATGCAACCAACGTTATGAAGTGAGCGTCGAAGCTCCTTTCAAATACTGGAACATTCGTGACGTAAGAACGCTTGTGGATTTAGGTCGAGAAATCGGTTTTGACCCCAAGCGTGATATGCCGTTTGATGGTGTGCCTCACAGCGCACTGGCCGATGCAAAGCATCAGGCAAAATATGTAAGTGCGATTTGGCAAGCTTTGCTAGGTCGCTAATAAATCAACTGATTTGACGAAATCAGCCGCTATTCAAAACTTCACTTAATGACGATTGAGTATTATTTTTTAAACCCTTTGAGGGCATGACTAAAAGCCCTCATGGGGATAGTCGTGTCCTTGCTAACGTATGGAGAATACGATTATGAAAACTCTAACCAATGTATCAAATGAAAAAACATCTTTCGGCGAAGCCTTCGGCTTATCCGGGATTGACGTCCCTCTTTCTGGTCTTATCGCTTTTGGGAATGGTACAAACGTTGTGCCCAATCAAAATTTTATATTTGATAAAGACTTGCTAAAGCAAGTTATTTTCAGCTTAAAGGAAACCCAAAACCTCCTCCTTTGGGGGGATGCGGGTGCAGGTAAGACGGATTTGATTGAGCAGGTTGCTGCTCGCTTAAACCGTCAGGCCTTCATCATTTCCTTTGGTGAAGAAACCAGCGTGCGTCAGCTCGTTGGAAGTTTCACCTTGAGCCAGGGCGAAACGCCTTGGCGTGATGGCGCTCTATTGAGCGCAATTCGCGTTGAGAATGCCATTATTGGTCTAGATGAAATAAATATGGCACACCCAGGTGTGGTCGCTATGCTTAACCACCTTCTTCAAAAAAAGGAGCTTGTTCTCCCTGAAACGGGAGAGGTTGTTAAATGCGCTAATGGAGTGGCTTTTATAGCTACATCCAATACCAACATGGGTGTTGATGAGAGTGGCCTTTTCGAGGGTTCACAATCGCAAAATGCTGCAACGCGTTCGCGCTTTGCGGGTGCTCATGTTAAGTATTTAAAAGAAGCCGATGAGATTCGTCTTATAGATATGGCTTACCCAAGTCTTGATGAGGCGATACCACCTCTAAGCGGCAAACGTTTTTCGGAGCTAACGGTACAGTTAGCAAACGCTCTACGTTCCGCTATGAGAGAAGGAGGTTTGTCTTTGCCGTTCTCGGTAAGACAGATTCACTGCTTTGTGAAGTCAAGTTTAGCGTTCAAGGATGCATCTCTTGCGTTCAAGTATTCCTACTGGAATTTACTTGATAGCGTTGAACGCCAAACGGCTTCAGACCTGTTTAAAACCGTTTTTAACTTAGAGATTTCAGAATAATCTGAGTCTCGTTAAGAACACAAAAATTATAACTCTGCGGGTACACTTAAACGCTACCCGTATGGGTGGTTGTGTGCTTGCTCCAAAGCCAATACTGGCAAGGAAAACTACCATGACCACAAATAACAGTAATAACAGTAATAAATTCTTTGAAGTAAGACTGGCAATATACGCCGGCTCGAACGAGCGCAAAGCATTCGATACGGATGCAATGCGTTCGTTGGGCTTCACTGGGGTTGATTTTGATTCGGTGAAAGCAATGCTGCAAACAGCAGTCTTGCCAAAAGAAGCTTTCTACCCATTTTTGGCCGTTCGTAAGAGCGTCCAAGAATTCTTGGCTCAAAAGGGAATGAACCACGACCTACTCGGTCGTTTGTTCAACCCTCAAGAGCGCGAAGAAATCATTCTTTTTCTCAACGAGAAGAAGAGCGAATATGAAGAAGCTAAAAAAGTGTTTTTGGCCGACTATGCTCGCGCCAAAAGCGAACAGCTAGAGAAGGTGCGTAACAGCGCCGCTCTAAAAGGTTTAGAGCCTGAGCCGCTTGTAAGAGCGGTGGCTGAAAACCAGCCTTCGGTTGAGTATTACGCCCGCAAGTTTGAGTTTAGATTTATCGACTCGTCGATAGAGCTAGACGCTGAAGAGTGGCGTTACGAGCTTAAAAAAATCAATGAAGACCTCGTTGAAAGAACATGTTACGAGTTAAGTCGTGATGCGGAGAAAATTCGCAACGACCTAACCTCAACAACAACAAGGGTTTCAAAGATTTTAGAGCAAGTCGCAAGACTTCGTTCTTTGTCTTTTTACATCCCAGCACTGTCAAGCCTAGCTTCTGATATTGAAGAGTTGGTTAATAACCATTGCGGCGGTGTTAAACGCCCCAAAGAGTATTCTCAAGCGGAAACGCTTCTAGCGTCATCACTTGTCAAAGTGGTGTGGGAGAATGCAAGAAATCTTGTTAAGAGCAAAGCAACCCTAAAGCCTATCTTCTTAGAAGAAGCTGAAAGAGTGGCCATGCTGCTACAAGAGGATGAAGACCAATTAAACATTGGTTTTTCTGAATCTCAACAAGATTTAGAGGTTAAGCCTGAGCCTGAACCTGAACTTATTGAAGAAATTGAAGCGCCCTCTGTAATTGAAGAGATTGTGGATGTTATTCCTGAGTTCAAAAAGCCACCTGCACCTGCCGTTTCTTCGGTCGGCGCGTTTGCTTTTTAGGAGGTTTGTATGAGTTACGTTAAATGTGACGTATACAAGGCACCTTCTAACTCTGGCGGTAAAATCTGGGCACTCCCCTGTGCTTCAGCAGTTGATTGCACTTTCAGCGGTGCAATTGACCGCTGGGAGAATAAAAAGCTTACCGTAAACAGTCTTAAAGCAACGAGAGAACGCTTTGAGTTGGTTAAGGAAAAGCGAGCAAAAGGCTACTTTTTTATTCAAACCGCGTTTATTAACTTATACAACGGATTGGTATTAGAAGACCTTGACAGTATTCCAATCTCTGAACAAGAGGTGGAAAAAAAGAAAGTCAACAAACGCCTCTGTTAATAGAAGGTGGTGGATTGTTTTCGTTCTAAGCCTTGCGGCATGACACCGCAAGGTGCGTGCCTTTATCTATGGTATACGACATGCAAAATATTATATTGACTTGGGTTTTGTGGATTGTTATTCACCCAATCCTTGTTTTACTTTGGCCTTTTATTTTTAGCATTCTGAAATTTATGTTTCTGGATGTTGGTAAGAAGGGCTTTACAACTTTAATGCTTAATCTTTCATCTACTATGATTTGGCTTGGTGTTGCGATTATTTCACTTAATATTGCAAAATCAAATCCTGGTTTAGCCGCCTCTTGGGGTGTAAAACTGGATGATGTTATAATTCAGTGGAAATGGGCAGTGCCATTGTTAATATTTGGCATTTTTCTTAACGCCATTGCTAACAAGTGGTTAAAGGAGTAAAGCATGAGCTTTGAAAATCAAGTTCTTTTATTTATTACCCTGATATGCCTTGCTATTGTAGGTTCGTTCCTGCTACTCGGATTTGTGATTGATAAGTACGAAGAACATAAAAAACAGGAAGAGAACAAGCCAAAAATATTAGGCTAGTATCTATTCTTTTAAAACCCAATAGGGAGCCATTATCCCTATTGGGATGGTGACTCCTTTTTTAGGAGAAAACCATGAAAATTTAAAACAATCATTACCGGCTACTATGGCTGGTATCGCATCAAGAGCTGGCTTAAAGCTGGCTTTTGGCCAACCCCGCACCGATGGGCGCACAGTTTGGGTCTCGGATATACCGCTTAACCCAAGCGTGGAAGACTACAACTCAGTAGTTTCCGACCTCATTCACGAGGTCGGGCACATCAAGTTCACGGATTTTTCTTGCGACCGAACCGGTCATCCGCTCATGCCCGCTCTAACGAACGTCTTTGAAGACGTGCGTATCGAGCACGAGTTGGAACGAGAGTTCTTAGGGGCGCAGACCTTCCTAAACGAAGGTTACAAAGCCTCTATGAACGCTGGCACCCAGCGCAAGCCTGACACGGCGGCAAATGCTTTAACCATGTGGCTGATACTTGACCACATGATAAAAGTGAACCACCGCAGTTTTTTCGCGCAATCGCGTGACGAAGCGTACCAGGCTTGCTTGGATTTTGGCGTGTCGCAAGATTTGATGAAAGATATTGAGACCTTGTGCGACGCACGGGTTTCAAAGCTTTCATCAACGGCTGACGTCGTTAGTCTTTCAAAAGAGGTGGTTGCTTTATTGCAATCTCAGCAAGAGGAAGATAACGAACCAGAAGATAATGAACCGGGTAATGCGCCAGGTGATTCGGATTCTCAACAAGATTCACAGGACGATAGTTCTGATGGTCAAGGCGACGATTCCAATTCTCAACAAGATTCAAATGCATCTGATTCATCCGATGCAAAAGGGTCTGACTCGCAATCCGGTTCACAAGGCGCTGCATCCTCATCTAACGATGGAGATGCCAGTAACAGCTCAGGCTCAAGCTCGGATTCTTCTACCTCCTCTGGAGCGGATGAACTTCTTAATTCCGATGTTCGTGAGCAGTCGCCAATCTCGTTAAGAGAAGCGGCTCAAGCCATTACGGATAATGCTAACGCTAAGTCATCTTCGTTAAAGGAATTACTTGGACATTCTGATGATGTAGCCAATGAGCTGCGTCAAATGAATGGTGAAGGCAGTTCTCACAACTACCGTTCGGTAACTTTTGACGACATTGCTAATTACAACGTTTTAAAAAATTCGGTGTCGAAAGACATTCAAATTTTAAAAAACCGGCTAATCAAGCGTTGGCAAAATACAACCAAAACTCGTTCCATTGTGAATGAGAATGACGGGAGATTTTCGGTAAGTGACGCGATACGGTGCTCTTTCTCTGGTGAGGATAATTACCTTGTCAAAAAGGGCAAAGCAACGAATCACAAACCGGCTGTCTGCATCCTTGCTGACTTATCCGGGTCGATGTCAAATGTTTCGCAGGGGATAACTCTGCTAAATTATCAAACAACTGCGTTAATCGCGCTCACTGAAGCGTGTAATGCCATTGGCATTGCGATAAACATTCTAGGGTTTGATGACTGTGTTGTGTCATTAAAAAAGTGGAATGAACCGATGAGCAAATCTCGTGCAGTTTTAGGCGGGTTAAATACGCTTAATTCTACGCGGCTTGAACGTGGCGTTTTTGAGGGTGTTAGAGCTTTAAAATCTCGTAAAGAGAGTAAAAAAATTCTAATCACCTTAACGGACGGTGACGTAGGCGTTCACCAGAAGCGTAAAGTAAGAAGCATCATGGACTACGCGCCCGATGTTGAATACTACGGGTTGGGTATTGGCGTCAATATTGACTCAATATTTGAAAATGGCGGCAAAGTTTCGCCTGAAAATATTGCGGAATCGCTTCTTGCGATTCTTAGCAAGTAGGAGGGGTTATGAGTTTATTAAGACTTCCAAACCGCAATAAGATTCCAGCAGATATGCTGGAAGAAAACGGCCTTTACCCTGATTTTAACTCGGGCGACGGCGAATTCCAGGTAACTTATAAACGGGCTAACTGGATAACAACGGCGCTTGACTCCAGTGGTTACACTGTTTCAAGAGCAGTTGTTAAAGGGTGTTCAGACAGTCACTTCGGTGACAAATGGCATCTATTAAGACTATTAAACGAAGGCCATCTATCGTGTGAAGAATTCACTCCCAATGGGATTGGCTTCATGCGCGGGCTGTGCTCTCACATCAAAGGATACGGTTACAGGATTTACTAATAACCGTTTCACCAACTACACCACTAGGGGTATTGAATACCCCTAGTGGGGGTCAATACCTCTTTTTTTAGAGGAATTAACCCATGTTAAAGCTAATTTTAGCAGTTCTTATAGCCACCGCTTCTCAAGGCGCTTTTGCATCTTACGAGGCGTTAAAAAATATTCACGCCTCCGTGAATACGGGCTTTATTTATGCCACCGACCAAGCTCTTTACGGAAAATCAGACCATTGGGCAACTCCTGCGGAGTTCTTAGCCAATGGCGCTGGTGATTGTGAAGACTTCGCTATCTACAAATCGCACCTTCTAAAGGAGCGTGGAATAGAGCACGCCCTTGTGTATTTTAAAAAGGGTGGAGTGGCACATATCGCGGTAATCGCGCAGATAGATGGCCAAATGTATCTTTCAGACATAAACGCACCTTTGGTGCCTATAAGTTTGGGAAATATTAAAGCCAAAAAAATGATAGTCGCTCAGACCGAAAGGTTTGTAGAGCGGTTTAGTTCTTAATCAACCAGGGGTGCATTCACCTCTGGGTGAGCGGCACTCCTCAAGGAGTAAAGCATGAGCAATCAGTGGATTTTCGATTTCGCAATCCGTTTAAATGAGAACGAAAGCACGTCAGCCTCTTTTGTTGGCGTTTGCAACAACGGTCGCCACATTATGTTCTCACCAAGAGACGGGCTAAAGGCGTATCTTTATGACGCGCCTGAAGGCGTGCCTTATACGAGGGCAGAGGTGCTCAAAGAGTTGGGCATAAGTGCTGGACGCTACTGGCTTGAAGTCAAAAAAAACCGAAACCTTATTTTTAAGAAAGAGGATTTCAACACAAGCCTATTGTCTTCGGATGATTGGATTGGTGCCTCCGCCCCTCGCGTATCTAAACAAGAGGCTTGGGCAATTGGCGGTTTTGGCCAATTTGCGTTCTAGGGAGGTTGAACCATGAGAGTTATTGAGATGACACATGGAGCAAGAATTCCAGATAGCGGATTGAATTTCATAGGCCTGGCCTATGACCCTAATTGGATGCCAGCGTTTTTGGTGTTCGAGCCAAACAGAGACGTCTTCAAGACGGATGAAGTCGGCGTCGGCTTTCTTCTGGATGTGCGAGGAATTATCAGCAATACGTGGTTTGCAGACCTTTTGGCCTGCGACACTAAAGAAGTGGTGGGAAAAGTGTTAAAGGTTTGTTCTGCTTGTTTTGAGGACAATCCAGAACGCTTAGAAAGGCTTGATGATTTACAGCATTGGAGCATTGCTTTTAATGTTGAGTTTTTAAGAACTCATATCAGTGAGCCTGTTACGTCGCAATACACGATGTACTTTCCACGTTACAAACCAACTGGCAAAGTCTTTGATTTAGCCGGTCAATTTTCATTTTAGGAGGGTTGTATGGCTCTATCGTATGAACAGCGCGTTGCAAAGATGAAAACGGTCACTGATATTGGAGACCAGCTTCGGAAGGCGATAAACGCCGCCAAAGAAAGAAAAAGAGCAATGGCTCTCTGTGGAAATTTCTCCCAAAAGATAGAAATTAATAGGGAGTTTAAGGACGCTGAATCTGTTGTTAGAAAGATTCGGAGTAACTTGTTCGACTTAGAAAATTCGTTCGCGGTAATAGAGCAAACGAAAACAAATTCTCACTATGAGATAAAAATTCAATCCGAAGGATTGTTTGCATTTTAATAAATTTTAAACCCAATCGGGGCGTATCACTACCCCGCTGGGGATGGGTGCGCCTCACTAATAGCCGCAATCGGCAAGAGAGTTCATCATGTTAAAATTTAATGTAAAAGTAACGTTTTTTGTTAATGGTGTTATGCAAGAGAAAAAACGTGAGGTTATTACAACCAGCGTTTCACTAGCATGGCGTTCAGGCCTAGGAATGGTTCCGATTGATGTATTGAAGTCGAACCAGGTTCAAATCAAAGTAGACCCTGTTCGCTAACCAACACTGGAGATAAAAATGGATACATTGATAGCGGTAATACTTTCAAGCGCGTTAGCGTTTGGAATGAGCGTTGCTCAACCGGAAGACGAAAAAACAGCCATTGAAGAGCAATTGAAAAGCGAAGAAGTTCGTTTTTTGAGTGACGAAGAATAAGCTGTTAAAACATTTAAAAACCGTGGGAATAGCAAATCATCCCACGGGAAGATTGCTTTCTCGAAAATAATTATTGGAGAAAACAACATGAAAATTCAACAAACGCAAGCCATCACCATGAACAATGGTGGAAAGTTCAACATTCCCGCTGAAACCATTTCAGACAAAGCCCCGAACTGGTTTCGGGATGGCGTTAAGGAAAGAGTCTTAATGGGTGTATCCATTCAGGATGCGCTCAAGGCGATGCAAGCGTCACCATTCTTTGATAAGGATTGGGTTTGTGAGTAGAAAAAGAGGAAGTATTAACGCTTAACCTGTAAGGAAAGGCGTTAAGCTCCCTAAATAACCCAATGGAGGTATGACACCTCCATTGGAGGCATACCTCCGAAGTTTGGCAAAACAAATACAAAGGAGGTATTTGCCTGTGTTTACAGTAATTTTAGTCTGGGTCGCGTTGGTTGTATTATGGCCATTAATATTGAGTTTTATTTTGGTAGCGCAAAGGGTTTTCCTGGTTGCAGTTGCTCTACCCTATGCGACAACAAGAAAACTAGCTTACGATTTAGGATTAGTGTCCATTTCGGCTGGCGGCTTCTCTGTCTTAGCTGGGATAACGCAACAATCGTCCCAAGATGAAATAGTTTTTAGGGTATTGGTTTCTTTGATATTTATTTTCTTAGGTGCTATTATCGTTTACAGAAATATAGAAAAGAATTAAAGGTAAATTTATCATGTTATATGCCACAACAGCGGTAGCTTTAGTTTTTGCGTTTAGTCTTTTTGGCGTAGCGATGTTTCTCACTGAAGCGTCTAAAAAGAAAAAAGCAGAAGAAGAAAAATCTAAAGACCTGGATAAGGTTTTTAGAAGCTAGTAACGTTTCCCCATGATGCGGAAAGCCTTAATAAGGTTGTATAAAAAATGAACACTATAATCATGCTATTAGTAGCTCTTGCGTTTGGAAGCGGTCTGTATTGGCTAGGAATGCAAATTCAAAAAGAGATAGATAGTAGAAAGCGTCATTAATCCTGAAACACGGCTTCTTTAACGAAAGTTATTGTGGTGGTAATATTGGGGTTAGAGAAAAATAAGGGGAATTTTTGATGACTTCTTTAATAATTGGTTCGTTGGTCGTTTTATTGGTCGGTGGATTCCTTACTGGGTTCGCTTTATGGCTTTTAAAAATAGCTAATGAAAAAGAAAAAGAAGAAAAGCAATTAGAAGCGTTTAAAAACGCTTCTTAATTAATCCTGAAACACGGCTCCTTTAACGACGGTTATAGGGGCATCGCCAATCCGTCTTAGATGGAATAACTTAACAATTTTCCTAAGATGAAATAGTTTTTAAAATAACCCAATGGAGGTATGACACCTCCATTGGAGGCATACCTCCGAAGTTTGGCAAAACAAATTTAAAGGAGGTATTTGCCTATGATGACATTTATATTGATTTACATAGCCATAATCCCAATATGGCCGCTATGCTTATTTTTCTGTGAACGATTTATCGTTTTTTGGAGAAGGAAAAGTCTTCAAACAAGGAGGAAGCTACTGTATGACGTTGGTTTAATCTTTGTTGGTTCCGGTGGTATTGGAGCCATGCTTGGGATAACCATCCAAACTGAGAATCCTGAACTAATGATACGTTTTATCATAGCTGTTACAGTGATTATCATTGGTGTTATACTTATCCTATTGAACATGGAAGAATAACTAGATATTGGAGATATATCATGTCTATTCAAGTTGGTGCGTTTCTTTGCGCTGTTTTAGCTATCGGTGGCCTATTGATTTGGGCTTCAATCAAAACAACGAAGAAATAAGACAACAGAAAGCTAAAGAGAAGGATTTGGAAAAATCCCTTTCCTAATTTTTAATCATTCGCTCCTTTAACGACAGTTATTGGGGCTTCTCCGAATGTACTTGCGAGTGCATTCGGTCAAGTCCCTATATGTCCGTTTAAAGGAGAAGAAAAGTGAAATTTTTAAACACTCAAATAATCAGCTTGGAACCAAAAGTAAGCAGCTCCGCAAGTATTAAACCTAACGCTCCCAAATGGGTGCGCGATGGTTTTGAG
This sequence comes from Thiomicrorhabdus aquaedulcis, assembly GCF_004001325.1. Classification (NCBI taxonomy): domain Bacteria; kingdom Pseudomonadati; phylum Pseudomonadota; class Gammaproteobacteria; order Thiotrichales; family Piscirickettsiaceae; genus Thiomicrorhabdus; species Thiomicrorhabdus aquaedulcis. The sequence goes on from NZ_AP018723.1 coordinate 45,337, forward strand.
GAGATGAAGAAATTTGGTATGAGCACACAGGAAGCAATCACAAGATTGCGGCAATCACCATTTTTCTGTGATGAGTGGGTAGCTTAAGACTAAGCCCTTCGGGGCTTTTTTTACACAAATTAATTGACTTATTTATAAAAACAAATAAAATAACGCTTAACTATTCAAGGGCAATTGCTCACCAACCAGGAGAAAATCATGTTAAGAACTTATTCAAAGAAATTAGATTTAAGGACTTCCCAAGTTCTTTGGACTTACGGCCAAAATAGAGCGGGGGTTATTGAAGTCGAAATGCCTTACGATTCAGAGGATTCGGACATTATTGCTGAACTGGTTGCTATTCAACACGTTATTTTTGCTAAAGCTGTTTTGGGTTTTAAGCCTCTGCACGGAGCCGGTATTGAGATTGAAGTGTCCAAGGGCGCAATTAAGAAAATCCTCAATAATGCGACGACTAAAAAAGAATTAATTAAGTACGCTTCGTTTATTCCTTTTTTATTACAGGGTGTTTCTATCAAAACGCATAGAAAACATAGCAAAGACGTTGTTTTCGAGGGGTTGGAATTTGAGAAAATAGTCGTTGATGTAGAGAAGTACACAAATACAAGGTTGCTTATAGAGTCCCCGGCGATTGGTTTTATTGAGATTACGCATCACGCTTTACAAAGATTTACTGAAAAAAGCGAAGTCGAATCTGGGTTTGTCAAACAACCTTTAAAAGCATTAGTTGCTCGCATTTCTCACCCAGATATTGTTCGAGTTAAGCTCCCAACAGGAGTCATTGAACATAAGCAGCGTAAGTATGGCCAAGACGATAACTACAGCGTTTGGAAGCATCCAACGTCAACGATTAATTTTGGCCTAGTCAATAACGCAGGCGTGTACTCCTTAGTAACCGTTTTCATTAACAAACAACAACAGAGTTTTTAAAATGCCCAGCGAAAAATTAAAAAATTGGAAGAACAGGAAAGAAAGGCTCAGGAAATCATCAAGAAGGTGCGTATTGAGTTGAAAAAAGCAAAAGAGCAGGAAGCCGCCAGGATAGAAGAAGAGCACAATGGTTTTCTAATCGAACTTGCTATTGCGGTTCTTAAGGAGATGAAAACAAATCCAGCATTAGAAGACATGATTATTAGCCAGGTCAAAATTAAGCAAGAAGCCTTGCTGGGTCTCGGCGTACAAAAAGAGGAGTTGCCATTTTGAGTTACAGTTACGTGAGTATTTCGTTCCGTTCGCTTCCAAGAATAATTCGTGAAGCCATTCAGCAGCGTGTAGACGAGTCTGTTTTTATGGAAATTTTGAACAAACCCAAATACGGGCTTGGCGTTCGTAAAGCGGCCATCCATCATTATCAAAAAAAGAACGCATGACCAGGCCTGGTATTAAATTTGGGTGGAAAAGGATAGCGCCCAAGCGGTAGATTGCTAACTTAAGGGGAGTAGTTCGCTATTGATTATAAGAAGTTAAACCAAGGAAATATTAATGGTCAAAATAATTTTTGTTATATCCATCGTGGGGACTCTCGCAGGCTGTGTAGGTGAGGATGGCCGTGGCACGGAAGCTGACGCAGCAATGACACCAAAAGAGCAAGTTGTGGTTTTGGAGGAATCAAATGCAATACCAATGCTTGAGCGCAGCAATACTCTTGTTGGCATAGATACCAATGCAAATGGTGTTCGTGATGACGTTGAATCAATACTTTCTATCAACTACACGTTAAGCATTCAACTTGCCGCAGCAATGCAAGCTGCCAAAGCAATGCAAACTGCTTTGGTAGTAGATGTAGCAGATATACCAGCAGTAAAAGTGGTTGATAGAGAAATTTCTCGCGGAATTAATTGCATATATTCAAAGTTTGACGGTGCAAATAATTCAAAACAGCCCGCCCAAGTCGCACAGGAGATAGAAGCAATAACAGCCAACACAAAGCAAAGATTATTGGCGTATCTTCAATTCAATAAGGCGCTGGATGGCACATCTTCTGCACTGCCGGAAGGAGATACTTGTGGTGATTAAAACCCGCTTCTATTCACCGCTGTTTTAACTCTATCACGGCCTCTCATATCGTACCGTTGCGTTGTGTTGATACTGGAGTGACCCAGAACATCACGAACGGTGATTAAGTCCTCTCCTAAGCTTAAAAGCGTCGTTGCAAGGGTTCTTCTCAAGTCGTGAGGCGAAAACTTCTCCATGCCAAGTTCAAGCTGCTTCTTTTTCAAAATGTAATAAATCGCCTGGCTGGTCAAAAGATTGGGAGCCGGTGTTGTGCCATTGTTGAAGGTAAGGCTGTTTAATACATCGCCCTTTTTGATTCTCACAAACAGAGCGCCTTCTTCATGGCCACGTACCTTCAGCCAAGCCTCAAGGTTTTGAGTTGCGCTCTCAGTGAGAAAAGCCTCACGCTCTTTATTGCCTTTACCCGTAATGGTAATTGACCCATTACTTGCACTGTAATGACGATATTCTATCTTGGCCAACTCGCTCCGTCGTAACCCACATGCAAACAAAAGTGACAAAATTGCTTTGTCGCGGATGCCGATTGCATTCTCGTTACAAGAATCAAGAAGTTCATACGCTTCGGGTTTTGTTAAGCTCCGTCCCCTTGAAATACGAGACCCTTTAGGACGCTTAACGCGGCGAATCCGCTCTAAATGAGCCGCATCAATCAATTTAAGCTCAAACGCCTCAGCCAAAACCCCGCGTACCGCTGCCATATAGGTTTTAATCGTTTCAGGAGCCATGCCATTGCCTCGTAGCTTCGCAATAATGGTTTGCAGCTCCATGCGGTCAATCTTCTCCCAAGGGAACGAAAATACATCTACCGGCTCACCAGGCTTCAGGTCATTTATCATACGAACGATTTGTTTAAAGTAACTGAGCATCGTTGCACGACTGAGCGCCGACTCCAGAGAGAAAAGATAAATCGCAACAGGATTTCGCTTTGCTTGATACAACTCAATATCGTGTGAAGAAACCTCAACTAATTCGGCTTCGGTGACGTGTATGACTTGGTTCACAATGTTTGCCTCGGTCTGCCCACTTGGACACGTTCTAAAGATTGAACAACCCCAATCATCTCTTCATTGGAAAGTGCATTAAGAGAGTAAAGGGCGGCGCGAATAACCTCGGACTTATTTGCCCGCACGCCATTCAGTAACAGCTTGTCGCACAACGCATGAATTAAGTCATGGTCTTTTTGAGGAAAGGAAAACGTGTCCTTGACTGTCTTTTGTGGAACAGAAGGCGCTGTCTCCAACACTTTAGGCGGAATGGCCACTGAAGCCGTTACAGCCTGAGTCTCTTCGACCGGATGAATCAAGGCCTGGTCATGCGTGTCCATCCAACCTTTTTCAAGACCCAATGCCTGCTCAATTTTCTCTGCGGCTCGACTACCAACGTAACCCACTAAACGCATTTTTTTAATATGAGCATCCGTAACACCGCACACCTTCGCCAAAGCAGTGGTGCTGTCAAATCGCTTTAAAATCTCGTTGAGATTATGGAGTCTTAACGCTTGAGGAGTCATGGGAAACCTTTTGAAAAATAATTATTAATACTATATTAACTAAACCAACAATACAAACTATAAATGCAGTACAAATAGTATTAACAATTAATTTTGAGAAATGCTAAAAAATGACCTCCATAAATAGGCCATTAAAGCATTATCGAACACCGACCAATGCACTTGCTTAGATAATGCATGAAGCGCGCTCAAAACGCTTTAAATTAAGGATTTCTTAAATCAGAGCTATTCCTCTCAAAATAACCGGTTTAAATGCCATGCCCTATTCTAAACCCATTATTACTTTTTAAAAGGTACATTTTAATAAGTAATCCTAAACGAACACTGTTCTTATGCTCGAACAGTGTTCGGCTTTGTTTTCGCCTTCTTAGGTGTTAAAATTCAGCAAACGTAAACTGGAGTAAAAACTAATGCAACCCATGCCAGAAAAAAGCCCAGAGGCCATTCAAAGAATTGTCGATGAAACACTGGATGAAATGTACGCCAGAAAAGAAAAGCTTTCGATACGCTCTTTAATTGACAGAGTGGGAACGGACGTCATCAGTAGTACAAGCACGGCAAGTAAATACAAGCGAAGCTGGGACGATAGAAGACTGGCCAGGGAAAATGAGCTGTTTGACAGATTGGGGTTTAGCTCTGAGTTTACCCAGGCGTTCATGCAGGAAATCTCACGTTTTTCAGCGGACATTGAATCTCGTACTCGAAAATCTTCAGAGGATTTGCGAACCGACAATTCGGAGCTGGAGAGAGAGCTTGAACGAGTTGAACGTCTTGCTAAGGATTTTGAAATCCTAGCAACACAAAAAGAAAAGGAAATTGGCACTTTAAACCAACGAATCGAGTCCGAAAAGCAGTCGCAAAAACACGCTTTAGAGAGCCAGGGCAAAGACCATAAGCATGAGCTGGAAACACTGCAAACCAAGTACCAGACACAAATTTCTGAAACTGAAAAGCAATACCGACAATTAACCGAAAAGGTATTGGAACTTCAAACCATTATCGAGGAGTTGCGTCGTAATCTGGCGCAGGCGGACTTAAGACTTGAGAGCCTAAAAAGCCTTGAGGATACAAATTCAAAATTATTAAACCAGGTAAGTGAACTCAACACGCAATTATCGGACAACAAGGCCAATGCGGTTGGCTTATCTAGGGACGTTGACTCCAAGCAGAACCAAATAGCTACGCTGGAAAAAACCGCAGAACGTGAGCTTTTGTCAAAAGACAAAGAAATTGAGGCATTGAAGACCGCGTTGGCCAAGCAAGAGGAACTGACAATTAATTTGCGTGAAGAAGTTGCCAGTAGAAAAGGCGAAAACGATTCTCTTAACAGTCAAATCAGTAGGCTGAACTCTTATTTGACTAAAAAAGAGGTTTAAGCAACACCTGAATTAACTCTCGTTGAGAATTCAAAACGCAACGAGTTATCTTTGTGAGAGCGTATTGACTTAAATGATAAAATGAGTATAATTAGAGGTAAGGGTTATTCTTGAGGAGAATTTAAGTGAACAGCCAATCCAAAATCATTAATTCCGACTGGGAAGACGGGGAGGAGTTTTTGAGTAAAAAGCTAAATGAAGAAACCACTATTGAGCAAAATTACTACAAGGGTCGCGAACACTTGTTTACTAAAAAACACTTATCAGCAAAGGAACAAGAGGTTTTTATTAACCGTACACATTATTCAGAAGAGCCGCTTGATAAAGAATACTACAAAGGCCGTGAACACTTAATAATCAAAGAGCATGGACAATCCTATGCTGGAGGTGATGGCTTTTTTTCACGCAATAAAAAAGTTTTAGCAATCTCTGGAGTGGCGTCAGTCATTTTTGCTGCTATCTTAGGTGAAATGGGAGTTTCAATTCTTTTAATGTTCGTTATTTCTATCATTTTAATGGTTAATGATTGGCGTTACTTTCCCAAAGGAGGCGCAAGTGGAGGCACTTCAAGCAGTAGCAGAAAAAAAGTTTTTTTCGGTGATGATATTTACGACCCAACCGTTAATTCAAGCCTCTCTACGAAAGTTTTTAATGACGACATGTTTAAATGACCGTCATGAACAGCCAATCCAAAATCATTAATTCCGACTGGGAAGATGGGGCAGAATTCCTTAGTAAAAAGGATAATGAAGAAGTTTACGTTGAGCCTATTACTGCATCTGGTCAACAAGTTAAGTCTACCCCTCACAACGAGATTCTTTTTGCTTTTCTTGCGGTATCAGTGTCAATAATTATCGCTTTAATTAGTGAAGATGTAATTGACCCCATTTTGGGTTTTATAGTGATTCTTGTCGATATTGCGATTGTAACCTGGATTGCTTTTAGCAATAAAAATATAACAAACAACCAAGGCTCTTCTCAAAAAAATAACAGTCAAAAAAGAAGACCAGGGATTTATAGCGACGAAAATCTTATGTTAGGCGAACGCGACATTGACAGTATTGAAGGAATGTTTAACCGAAGTATGCGGGGTGACTAACTGTGAACAGCCAATCCAAGATTAGTAAAGATTCTAAAGGCCGCGTTAGCGGCCTTTTACTTATTTAAGTTTTTGTGCTTTTGTTTTCGGTTCGGACTGGGATTTTTGGTATCTCTACCGATGCACTACTTTTGTTGGTTGTGCTTAACGGGTTAGTGAAGTTAAAGTCGCCTTGTGGCGCATTGTTTGCCGGAGTTTGCACGGCCTGAGGCTGGCTCGCAGGTGCGGCTGTATCAGTCGTTGCATTATTTACCGGCGCATTATTTACCGGCGCATTGTTTACCGGAGTTTGCACGGCCTGAGGCTGGCTCGCAGGTGCGGCTCGTAGAACTGGTACATCACCGCTCGTATCAACGCGACTAATTTCAGGTGGGTTATCCTTGAAAGGTGCGGCTGCTCTTTGGCTTTCGACAGAAAAAGGCGTACCAGCTATTCCAGCTCCAGGTGAGGTGTGGTTAGGGTTTGCACTGTCCCGTTGGTCGCTAAATTCATTAAACTTTTTAACAGCCCCGTGTGGGTCATTGACAACTTGCATTACTCCCTTGCCTGCCTCAGTAAAAGTCTGGGCTAAAGAATTAATGCCTAAAAATTCAGCGGCACGACTAGCCCCAGGAACGTTTTTAAAAGTATCTACAATGCTTGCGCCACCATTAACAGCCACTCGACCGTTTTGGCTATAATCAACACGGAGACTTCCATATTCATCAATCCTAGTTTTATCTAGGTCTTTTACATTTTTGTCATCTTTAATTTCCTGGCGCGTACCCTCTAATTTGCGAGTAGTTATATTAGATTCAGCATTTGTGGCGTTTTCATGGAGTTGCTTTTGGCCTGCAACCCATTGCTCATTTGCCTTTAATTCCCCAGCCGTAGCTGCTTGTTTACCACCTACCGTGTCAATAAACCCACCCGCGTTTACAAGTCCTTGATATTCACCTCTCGCAGTTAATACCTTTTCTTGATTCTCATTGTGTGCCGCGACTACATTTCCTTGAGATGGAACATCTCCAATATTTTTACCAGTTGGGTTGACTGAGTATTGTGACATGTAGTTCTCGTGAGCTGTATTAAACCTAGCCATATGATTGGCTTCAGCGTTTGCATCACCTCTGTTTCTTGCTTCCATTGCCTGAGCAAGGTAAGCCGAACCCTCTGCTCCTAAAGCAAACCTTTTACCCGCTTCGTTCATTGAGCTAAAGGGTATTGCAGCACCCATATCATACATAGCCTGAACCACTTTTTCTTCTGCTTTCGTCATTTTCTCTTTGTGTGACTCTGCTTTCTCAAGTTCGGCTTGTTCAGCTTGTTTATAGCCTTCTGAACGTTCTCTGCCCGCCTTTAACTCCGTTCTTGCTTCGTTGCTTACGCCTAATTTTTGCTGAACGTTATCACTTTCAGATGTTTGTTGCATAATGGTTGCGACGTTGTTTAGGCTGCTTTTATCAATGCTTTTTAGTCCCTCTGTAGCTTCTGCAATGGCTTGCGAGCTGTATTTTTTTCCAAGATTAGCTTGTGCTTGCGCTAAGAAACCAGCCTCCGTAGATAGACCAATCCCACCTTTAGCCCCAAGAGCTGCCACCAGTTCCGCACCCTCTCCTTGACCGACCTTCCCGCTTCTTTCCAATCCCTTTGCAATCTCATCCATTTTGCTGAAAGCTTGCTGCGTTCCTTTATCGTATTTGTTTCCAAAGGCTTCATTCCACTCTTTACCACCACCGGCGGCTTTAGAAATTAGACCCGCATCCCCGAAAGACGACCCGACCTCAAAATTAGCTTGAGTCGAAGATTTCTGCGCGGCTTTTATGGATTTATCATATTCTGCTGAATAGCCATTTCTTTCAGATACAGCGGAAGTAAGGTTAAACGGAGCACCACTGTTTTGTGCTCTCGTTGTATCAAGGAACTGCCCTCCTTTTTCCGTGGTGGTAATTTGATTGCCCATTCCATCCATTCTTACATTCGGGCCATTATTAACGCTTGGTTGCATGTCGTGTTTAAACGCGCTCATGCTGTCAATAGATTTGTTATCCATAGACATATTACCCAATGAAAGATTTCCATTGGCCACTTCTCTAGCAGAAGCGCCTGCATTGCTTTCTAACGGCTTGGTCGCTCCACCTACAAAAGATGTCATCGCCATTTCACCGCCTTTAACAATTGCATAAGCAATCATAGGGATAGATACCGCAAGCATTCCTGCAATATCAGCACTGCCTAAAATGCTTTGCTGTAACCCGGCAGAATCCCAGGCATTAAGCTCTTTCCCAGCAACCGCCCTGGCGACAAGTTCTTTCGCGTTGTACGAACTAACCATGAAATTCATTACCGCGTAAAGCGGTGCCCAAAGCTGAATCCAAAGTAGACTAATAAAATAAGACTTAACAACCACCAGGCCTTTTGTACCGCCAACAATAATCATCAAAAGGATGATTGGGAAAACGGCGTACAACACAACCTCAATAACATTGCGTAATTTTGGAATGGCACTTTGTGCCACGTTATACAGCACGCCGTAATTCATTTTTGCCCCGGCTTCTGTCATTGCCGACGCTAGGACAACACCTGAATTGGCGTTTGTGTCAAAAAATGTGTTCGATAAAACTTTCTGTTTAATGATGTCCGTCGCACTGGCGGACACATTAAGGTAATAACCGTAAGAGCCGGTCATTGCCGATTGCAAGCTTGCATTAGCCAAGGCAGTGGCTTTATCTGGATAGAGTTTACTGCCTAGTCGGGAAACCACTTCATTACTGGCGTTGTTTAACATTGCCGGTAGTCTGGATGTGTACGCCTCCACACAGTTCACGGGAGCGCCATCTGGAGCACCGCTTGCATTATAAAGCTGGACGTACAGTGAGGGGTTTACGTTGCTTAATTGTGCCCACATATCAGGCTCTTTTAGCACATCGTTTATAAGTATTTGGCCAGTGTCAAACTCTGGAAAAACGCATTTATCAAAAAATCCACTCATGTTCATTCTGAAAGAGATGTTTTCGCTTCGGGCGTTTTCCGCCTCCATTAAAACCTTCTCGCCAAACAGCAATCCGTTATTTTGGAACGCGACGCCTTCCAGTGCATAGGCCGGAACAATGACTTGCATCGTCGTTTCATACGAAGTCGTCAACCAATCTCCTATTTTACTTGTAACGTGGCCAAAGACCGCAATGGAAAGCGGAACATTGGTCACAATGGATGCGCCGGTTGTACCCGTCCTGTCAATAAGAGCAACGTCGGCTTTGGGAACAAAAAATACAAAGTACAGGAACAAGGATACGATAAACCATCTAAAGCCGGCCACCAGGTCTTGAACCCCGGTAAGCACAGCCACCGCAGCGCCCGCTAAACCAAAAAGCAATGCGGCACCAAGCAACGTCGAAAAGTTATCGGTGTTGGTTATCATGGCAATCGCTTCAAAAACGCCTCGGAGTTCTTGAATGTTCCAGTACGAGTATATTTCCCAAATCATCTTTTTTTCCTATCGAGTTCTATTGATGGCGAATAATTGTTGAGCGGTACGCTCTTTCACGCTTTTAACTTCAAATTCGAGAGATTGCTTGGCGGTCGTATAGGTACTGAACCTAACCATTGCTTCTTGCATACCCCTGTCAACTTCTGAATTTACCCGGTAAATCTCTGCTTCAAGCTGTTTAACCGCTAACTGAATACCTTCGTTTTTGGCTTTACCTGTGGCTTGCAGAGCAACATGGACGCTTTTTAGGGTTCTTTTTAGTAATCCCGCTGTGTATGCAAGAGCAATAACTTCTTCTGCCGCATTTAAAGTACCTAGCACTCCACCTGTACGGTATTCCGACTCCATCATTGTCCATACGGGTAGAAAACTCATGTTGACCACCTCATAGTCGTCTAACGTTACGCCGCCAGAACGATTCATAATTTTTTCTTGAGTCTTCTGCATTTTCTCGTGAATAATGTTTCGCAACGATTTGATTCTGACTGTTTGACCAGTGTTGCTCACCGTTTTACAAGTCTGTACATCACTGCATGTGTAAATTGGCAGCACTACTTGACTGCTGGGGTCTGTCCCCATAAACGCTTCTAGCGGGCTAAGAAACATGGGGAGTTCATGCGCCGCTTCTGGCATGGGCGTGTCCCCGCTGCCGTCTTTGATGATGACCGTACCAACAAGAGCCTGGATGATATGCTTCTCATCATTTGACAAGCCACCACCGTTTGTTGTGACTTTATCCATTGCTCGCCATAAAAGGTTGCCAGGACTTACCCAAAACTTCTCATCCTCGGACAAGGGTGATGAACTCCCAATGAGAGAATCCTTTGTTTTCGTCACTTCTTTCGGGTCTTTATCAAAAGACTCTTTTATCCCTGACCAATCTTGCGCTACCCCTAGAACATTCGACCCCATTTCTTTCATGTCGTTAAAAAAACCGTTTTGAAGTGAGCCATTTTGACCCGCTAAAACAATCCCTTTTGCAGCCTCACAGGAGTTCACGTTCAGCGCATTGATTTTATTAGCCATGTCCTGAAAATACTTTAGAACCGCGCCCAACTGGGGCGCAACGCTGTCCATTGCAAGCTGGAAAACGGCTCCCGCCGCGTTGTTACCAATGTTTTGAAGCATCTGTACTAATTGTTCGGAGTTGATAAAGCTGAAGCTACCCGCAAAAGCATCAATCCCGCCGCAACTCGCAGACAATCTCGGTGGGTCAAACGTGGCCAACTGGTAATTTTTTTGAGGAATTCGCACGGTCAAACTGCCGCCCGTTATGTAGTTACGCGTCTGTCCCTGAAAGGTGTTTGCACCGCTTGCATTACCGTACACGCCCACTTCATTAAAGAAAGACTGCATATCTGATAAGCTTGCATGAGCGGACGTGCTAACCGTCATAGCCAGAGCCATCCCAACGAGAAGTTTGTTAAGTTTTACAATAGGGGTTTTCATCAAAAATTGTCTCCAGGCTTGGTGGCGGTTAGAACGTAAATACGCTTTTCGAGTTCTTGAACAGAGACCCAGCCGGTAGCAATAGGCTGAATATCTTTGGTTTTTGTATTGATTAACATAATAGTGGGGGTTTGAGTCACGCCAAGATTTGCGGCTTGCCCTGTATCGACTTGACTGTTAGGGAATTTATCCACTAAAACGCCGTCTACTGAAATCGACATAACATCCATCTTGCTTCTCTCAGCGAGAAGTTTGACTGGGAACTCCATCTGGTGACAGTAATCACAATCGCTACGATAAAAAAAGAAGAGGCCGTATCCCTGCTCTTTTAAGCTTTCAAGGTTAGAATCTTGTTTTTGAATGTTTGTTCGGTTATTAACCGCTTTGGCCATTTGTGCCGTCGGGAATTTTTGCGAGTAATCAAGCTCTGGATTTACCCATTGAACACGCTTCCAGTTATCAGCAAACACCGCCGCTTTAGTGGTGACATCGTTTTGAAACTGTATGTAGTTGTAGATATTCTCTTCGCTTGGATTAACGTAAGCGATTTGAAGTAACTCTTGAAGCCTGGCTTGAATGCGTGCGAACTCAGAGATTTCAGGCGCTTTAACCTCTGCTGGCGGAGCTTCTTTTGGCGGAGCGGGTTCGGGTTTTTTCTCAATGATAGGAGGCAGTGCAACCTCTTCCTCGCAGTACCAGTTAAACTTTTCTTTGCCTTCGCACTGGAACGCCGATTTATAATCTACCCGCGAATCCGTGCTGGCTTGAGCGCCCGCTCCCACTAAGAATAAAGTTGTAAAAACAAAGAGCGGTTTTAGCATTGTTATATCCAGATAAGTTTTTGCGTTTCTTATTTAAGACCCGCTTCAATTTCGTACTGCTTGTTTAGGTCAACCGCATCACCGAACACAATGTCAGCTCGGTTAAACACCACACAAGGCGCAGCACAATGTGCTTCCAATCTTGTTGCGAGCCAGTCTTCAATGTTCATTCGACCTTTGGCCACGATTTGCTTCACTTCATCTTGGTCAGTGACGACTTCAAGCTGTTTTAGTGTGGTGAAGCTAATCGCCTTTTCAATATCAAGAACAGCGTAGTTGTGTCGTGGCGCATCTTCTTTGGTAAGTGCGTTGTAGGCAAACCCGCCCGCTATTCCAAACCCTAATGCTAAGGCAATTGTAAGTATCGTATTTGTCGGATTAATAGTATTTTTCATCGCGTTCACTCATATTTAATTGGTTTAATGACTGGGAAATTAAAATCGACCATTGTTCGGTCAATCGACTCAACGATGGTATAACCCTGTTCTTTATAGCCTTGAACACGCTTAAAATGCTCCTGTTTAGACGAAAAGAGTACCTGTTTAAAGGGGTCTGCAATAAAACGCACCAGGCCTGAGCCGTCTGGGTAGTTGATAAACACTTCCGAAAACATTCCTGAGACCGTTTTCAGGTCTTTAATGGTGCGTTTTTTAAACGGGTCACTTGCAATGTTAAGCGTGTTGTTTTTCTCCATTGCAACAATAGACTCTTCTTTTTGTCGAAGCGTTAGTGTCCAGTCCGCGTTTTTTAGAGCCGCTTCTGCGCCGCCTTTGTAATCCTCATAAGACTGAGTAGCTGTTCCAAACGCACCACCGTATTTACGTGCTCGACGATAACCAGTTTCAATAAACTCATCGGTTGAACCACCGCCCATAAGTGACCAGGCCTCGTCTATTAACACCACTTTTTTACGGTCTCTAGTGAGGTACATTTCTTGAGAAATTCGATACATCATAATCATCAAGATAACGCTTTGAAGATGCTTTTTACTTTTGAGTTCTTCTAGTTCCAGCACCGTGAAATCGTTCTTGAATGTGATATTAGCGTCACCGTCGAAATACTTGCCGTAAGCACCTTCTCTTGTCCAAGGGAACAGCATTACCCCCAAATCCGTTTTACGTTTATCGTTTTCAACACCGTCAATATTGGTTAAAAAGTAGCTGGCCAGGTCAGTAAGCGTCATCTTGTTACCAAGCGTCTTGTAAACGCAGGTAATCCCTTGCTCAAGCGTTGATTTCTCCCATGAAGAGAGTTCAATATCAGGTGACATCATTTGGCCAATTAACGGCTTAAGCATGTCCATTTCATCGTCAATATCTTGTATGTGGGTGAATGGGTTGACAATGATATTGGCGCTCTCGGTAAATTCGATAAATTCACCATCAATGAGGCGGCAGATATTCTCGTACCCGCGTCCTACGTCGATTACCCATACCTTTGCGCCAGTGGCTCTGTAAGAGAGTAAAACCTCCTGTGTTACGAATGTTTTACCCGAACCAGACGCGCCAACAATCGCAAAGTTAAAGTTCCCCGCTTCGTTGTCAAAAAATCTAACGTGGTCAATTGCCCGCGTCTCCCGACAAACGACATAACCGGTGTTTTCGTACCTTTCCACTCTGCAAGGCAAGGAGATAAAGACACGGCGTTCTGGCTAAACTTAGTTGAGAAGCGGTGCATTTTATTCAGGTCTTCAATCATTGAGCTGGTAAGCGCCATTGGCATTGACGATAAAAACGAAACAAGCTGTTGATAGCGGTCGTCCGCTAATCTAAAACCTTTAGAACGCCAAATAGCCATTACATCGGACTTGGCTTTTGCCGCGTCTTTCTTTTTCGTGATAAGCGTAATGTTTGTTGCCATCTTGATGAGGGTTCCACCGTCTTCAATCGAAGATAGGGCGTGCTTCCACTCCATCGCCTCTTCTCCTAGTTGAGGGTCAAGCTTGGCCATGTAGCCTTCTGTTTTACGAACAGAGGTCGCAGTCTTCAGTGTTGCTCTTGTCCGCATCGAGTCATAGTCTTGCACCACGGCGGACGTTGTAATCATAAAAGGGCACGGGTAAGCGAGTGAGCTTTGGAAAAAATCCCCAACCAAAGAAGACGTCTCGGCCAAGTGGAAGTGGCGCGGGTACTGAGCTACAGATAGCTGAATAATGGCCGTTTCTTCTTTTGACATGGAGTTTTGCAACAAAATATTGTTTTTAGTAACGGTGTACTCTTGCTCTCTTGAGACCATTTGTTTACGAATTTTTTCTTGCGGTTCATAGTTTTTAAACAGCTTGCTGGCTGGGTGAAACACTCTTGAGTGGTCAAGAAAGTCCGATACAAAATTGATTAAATCATTAGGCTTCCACGCAAAAGTGCCAAACCCAGCAGAGTTTAAAGTGGATTTGATTTGGTCGCGTAAAAGCAAGGCTTCTGTCACGTCGGCCTCATTCTTGTAATTGAACGGCGTTGCAACCGATACAATCAGCCTAAAATCTCTTATCAAGAGATTGTTGCCGTCAGGAAATAGAGACTTACCAATCCCATGAAGATAATAGTCAATCGTTCTGCGCGACATTGTTTGATAAATGTTTGTATTGCGCTTTTCGTGAGACTCTTTTTTAATGCCTAGCGTGCTATCGCTATAACGCTTTCTTGATAGTTCTTTTAAGGGCGGCATAATGTCAGAGGAGGCGTACAAGTGGATGCTAATCGAACTCCCTGTAGGCGCTTGCAGGTACAAAGACTGCAAAATGCTTTCCATTGAGTCGTTAGCACCGGTCTGAGGGTTGGCCTCCAGCGTAAAACCAAGAAAACCTTTTTTAGTGGTGGATTTTGATTCTTTGCTTAAGCTGTCACCGCCGTCTAAAATGAATAGGTCAGCCGAATCATGCCATCCCAAGTAAGGCAGTAGTGAGCTAAAGCTGTCTGTGTGAAATGAGTTTTTATACTCTTCGCGAGCTTTTAAATCCTCGTCCACTCCTAGTAAGATTTTAAAGCTTTGTAAAATCTCCCCGCCTTGTTGCTTGGCCATTTCTACGACTTTTTCTATCATTTTTTTTACGCCTTAAATTACTGATTAATGGAAAGACCTGTGCGGTACTTAGCTTCTTTGAAATGCTCGACTTCCCATTGCGCTTTTTGAATCAAAAGATACGAGAATGACTGGTCGTGCAGCACTTGGTTTTTATCTTCCCACGGCGCAAGCCACACTCTCAACGTGACCGGCTTTTGGTATAAAGGAGTGCCGCTCTTGATAGCTTGTCCGGTTATGCGTGGAACTAATTTAACCGCTTCGGTCTTGCTGGCTTTAGTGTCCACGTCCCCTGACTCATCACCAGGCAACGCTGAATTCTCTTGCTGAGAGGGCAGGTTGTTTTCGAGCGAGTTCTGGTGAATACCCGTAACCGATTTACAAGAAACACCCGGCTGTGCCTTACAAGCAAAATCACTTGATGCGTCATAGCCACTGAGAGATGCACAACCAGAAAGTAGGGTTAATGCCGATGCCGCAAACGCAGCTTTTAATAAATGATTCATGCTCACTCCTTTACTTTGAATTTGCGTTCAACCACGCGTCGATTTTGTCTGCCGGCGCGTAACCAGGCTGCATTTTTCCACTTTTGGCAAGTAGAGAAGGTGTCCCGCTTACCCCAATGTTGGCTGCGAGCGCCAGGGTGCGAGTAATGCTTTCTTTACCGCACATTTTCCCGCTCTGTGGTTCAACGCCATTTAGCATGTAATTTGTCCAAGCATTTGCTGGGTTTGATTCACACATCATTCTGGTCATAATGGCCTGCCCTTCGGGTTTAAAAGGAGTTGGGAATACATACATTGTGTAGTTGTCTAATTTATTAATCTCTTGTTCAAGCTTTTTGCAAAATGGGCACGCGGGGTCGGTAAACACCGCAAACTCACGCTTACCGTTGCCTTTCACGACTTTGATAGCGTCGTTAAAGGGTAATTCCGCAAAGTTGTACGAAGTGAATGAATCAATACGTGCTTGCGTTACATCCGTGTTATTGCTTGAGTCAAAAACATGGCCAATTACAAAGTGAGACCCCTCTTTGTTTGTATAAATGATTTTGTTTCGGTCTACCACAAGCTCCACCAGGCCTGGTATCTCTTTTACGAATTCCGCACTGGTAATTTTCGTGTTGGGAAACTTTTGCTGTAATGAGTTTTTCAGCTCAATGTTTTGTGAAAAAGCTGAGGTGGTGGCGATTGATAAAGCCAGTGCAATAAGTGTTTTTTTCATCATGTTTAAATTCCCTAATTACCAGTTTTGATTGTTTGTTTGCATATTGCCCGGCTGTATAATGCCTTGCACTTGTTGGAGCGTTTGGCTTGTGCCTGTTACTAAGTCGCCAATGGTCATGTCACCCATTCCACCAGAGTTACCTTGTTGATTTGTTGCAGAGGGTTGAGCAAGGTTTTGCATTTGCGCCTGGCCTTGACCATTTCCTTGTGCCGTTGCAACTTCACCAGGCTTTAAGTGAAATCCGCTTGTGAAAACAATGTCTATCATTCGACCGGCATCCACTTCTATGACTGGGAAAATCTTTTCAGCCAGGTCAATGAAGTAACGAGACAATCTATCTAAAGTTGTACCGACCCCTTGCCCTAGTCCAGCAACCGCCGCATCTTCTGCTGAGATAAAGCTTTCTGTTTGAGTTCCTAGTGCAGACGTTGTGTAATTTGTTGTCGATTGTTTAAAGGCATTACCAATCCCAGCCCCGATACCAATCATTAACCCGTTCGCAATTAACTGACCTTGTTTTGATACAAGACGGCCTTTCGCACCCACCTTACCGGTCTCATCGTAAACAAAGCCTTTAACAGCCGACTCGAATACGCGCTCATCGGTTGTAACGCATGACATTTTTTCCAAGCGAATAATGGCTCTTTCGCTCGAAATGTCACCATAACCAGACCCTATCACTCGGCACTGCTTAAAGTCGTATTCGTAGCTGTTTGGGAGCTTTGCAATGTCGGCCACTTCCAGCAAAGCTGGGTAAGGATTTTCTTGCGCTTGCCCACCTGTTGGGGCGTCTAAGCCACCCAATAGTAATGCTCTAACGAATGTTCCTGCTGGGATATAGTTTTTAACCGTTAGCCCTTGCACGGCTTCGACTTCGGGAATCACCTGCCCTGCTTGTCTGATTTTTTCAAACTCTTGCGATTCGTTTTTTTGCTCAACGTTAAAACTCAAAGAGTGCAGTTTTGGTACTTCAATGGCTGGCGCATAGGAGCCGTCTTTAAATAAGTCGTTTCCCTCATACTCTCCTAACCCTGGGTTCTCCATTGCTGGATTATTTCGTTCAAATACTCTGCGCGTTACTTGTATGCCGTCTGCTGAAGGTGTTGCTTGACTTACCGGCGGTGCAAAGCTTGGAGCCACGGTCGGCTGAGCTTTGGATGCTTCAGATTCCTTCTTGATTCGCTCGATTTCCTTTCGCTGTGCATCGTCAAGATTTTCCTGAATTTTGGCCGTCTTTTCAGCAACCACTTTGTTAATCTCGGTTGCAATCTCGGTGCGAATTCCCTTCAATTCTTTTTCAAGAGTGGTGTTCTGTTTTTTTAGTTCGTCAATTTGGTTGGAAGATGTAGCACGCCAAATCTCATCCTCGTCCACGTTTGAGCCAATGCCCGAATACCGCTCGATTACAACGTCTTCTCTCGTCGCTGGCGCTTCTTTGGGTTCGGTATTGTTTTTCGTATACACGACCAACATTGACCCGCCTACGATTGCCGAAAGCAAGCCGCCAATTAGGATGTACTGTTTTTTCTTGATTGCGTTATTTAAGTTGGCCATGTGATTAATCCTGATTTGATTTAATGACGTAAACTTGCGTCATTTCGCCAGGGTTTAAAGTGTGGTTCTCAATGGCAACGGACAGCGTTTTCTCATTAAGGGTGTAGAATTCAGCTTCCGCTAAAATCATCGGTTTTGAACTAACGTTGATTAACTCGTATTTAATCCCAGTGAGATTTCCTACTTTGTAATTGTTCTTTTCAATAACTTCTGTTTCCAGCCATACCGGTACAGTGACGTTGCGAACAACAATGTCCACATTCTTTGGCGTATCGTTCAGAGCCATTGCACGAGTTAAATCGTGAATTGCCTTATCTCGACTGCTCGTAAGCTCAATTGCTTTAATTGAACTCTCTTTGAATCGTTGCTCTGAAGAGCGAACCTCTTCTAACTTGCGTTCAGCTTCAATGTTTTTGATGGTGTACAGGTCAGGTTTTTTCTTTTTATCAACCTTGACGTTCACTGTGTAGGTTTCGTTAAAATTATCAGTAATAAACATGGTAAAAGGCTTGTCACCAGCGGGCTTAAAGATTATTTTCCCCACTTTCTGAGAACGTTCTGAGGCTAGGTCACACTTGCTGTAATCCACGTCTACGTGCAAAACGCTTCTATTCATAACATCGAGCATTGAGTAGTCATCTGTCCCAACACTAATATCAATTTTTTGACCAGCAACAATGTCTAATCCCTGCGCGAGTACGCTTGACGTGGCCGCCAAACTCAAAAGCAATATTGGTAACAATCTCTTTTTCATCATTTACTATCCTTAGCCTGTGCCGAAAACGGTGTTTTTAAATGCGTAACGTCCGTGTAAGCCACTAGACGAATGTTCTGGTCTGAAACCCTGTATTCAAATAGAATTGTTTTTGCTTCATTGCTAACCAGTTTTTCACCTGAGTAAGTTTTTAAAACCCCTTTAGCGGCTACTTTTTGTTGCTTTAATTCGTAATTAAATTCACTGGGAAAAAAAACAGAGCTAACATTGTTCTTTTTGATTTCTTCCAGCTTTTTTACGGTAATTTTGTTTAATGTCCCGTAATGGCTTGGGTCAACCAACTTTAGTAAGTTGTCAAAATTTTCTTGCGCTGTAACGGGGCTGTATGTAAAACCAAGTGACAGTATCTTTTCAGTCGTTAATTTCAGGTATTCTTGCGACGCTTCATTGTTGCTAATGAACACGCTTTGATTTTCTGTTCCTATCGGGATTAAAATTGTTTTTGTATCGTTTGTTTTGGATATAAAAGCGAATGTCATTAATGCGAGACTGCCCAATAAAACGTAACGAATGCTCTTTTCCCTGGAAAGTGTTCTCTCCAGTTGGTAAGTGTTTTTTTCTAAATTATCCGGGGTCATTTTGTCATCCAATAAAATGTCTCTTGTCGCTTGGTGGTATTGACTTGTATCCACTGCCTAACGGCGTGTACCAGTAGAGTAAATGCACCAGGAATCCTCGTTGCTGTCCTGATGACACTCTGCCGTAAGTCCAGGCCAATAACGCGCCTAAAATCAGCCCCGGAAGAAGTAAATGCATTACCACTCCGAAGCCAAATACCACTAAGAACAACATGGACTGATACAAATCCCAAAAACCAAAGCGTGCCAAATTGTCCAAGGTTTTCGGGATGTAGCCTTGATGCTCGTTCACGGCCAACTCCCTTTAAATGGTTGCAGTCATAATGCTGCTTACAATATCGGGTGAGTATTGCAAAAGAATCGCAGAACCGATTCCCGTCAAGATGGGGAACGGGGTTTGTTTTGCCAAACTTGCTAAACCGCCTAGACCGATTGCGCCAATGGCAATCGCCATACCGCCGTAACCCTGAACCCAGCCTTCGAACTTATCGTATACGGTCTGAAATTCAGACCCTGTCGTACTGGCCAACACTGCGCCCGATGCGATTAACAATCCTGCGCCGAAAACGGTTTTTAAAATCATCTTATGCTTCATTTTTACTTCCTTCTGTTTGAGTTTTTTTGTTTAGTTTTGCCCAGTCAATCATTAGCTTTAGCAGCCATGCAAAACCAAAACCAAGAGCAATGCCTGTTACGTGTTCTGAAATCGTTTCAGGCGTGACAGCGTGTGGTAGAGAAAACGCTAAAATAAACGCCAAAATAATCACTGGCATATCCTTAGCAAATAGTTGTTTTATCGTCATTTGGCCTCGTAAATAATCATTAAATAAACATTTATAGGTATCCTAAAAAAGGACTTTTTTAAATTATCCCCATAAAAAGACAATCTACGGATAAATATACGCAACTCAAAAAAAAAGATTTTGCCACTTTGCTATAAAAAACGTCGCGTTAGCGATTAACAGTAAGGACAACTCTCTTTGGGAGAGATTTTAAATTTAGGGTAATGGGCACCACAGTTTTTGCATTTATCAAACTCAAGCAGTTCTGGCCTGTCTATGCTGTTAGTCACATATCTAAAAACTGCGAAAGCTTGTTGAAAACTTAGTGACGCGGAGGGTTTATTGGATTCAAAATTATCCAGCCACGCTTCATAACATGATGTAAACACTTCAATAAGATTTGCATCTTTTTTCGCGGCTTTTATAGCTGGGAAAACAAGTTTTGTGAAATCAGAGGCGAGAATAAGCTTAGATTTAACTTTGATGAGCTTACCGATTTGAGTAATTCTTTTTACCGTAATCCTGTCATCTAAAGGCCTGAAGCTCTTGTAAATACGCTGGGCTTTAGCCCTTGCATTACACGCCTCGTAACCAAAATACTCTGGAAACATAAACTGTAAGTCCGTAGGGCTGCCGCCCAATTCAATAATCTTTCTCATCAAGAGCGCAAGCTCAAGCTCATCCACCGACCGAACATTCATCTTGCTTCAACTCCAGCTCTTGACGCTTTGAAGAAGCTGTCTAAAGCCAGAGAACGCGACTCAATACGCTCACCAAAAGAAAGGTTGTTGCACGTTATGATGTGACCCTTGACCGCATACGCTTTAGCTGCATCTTTTACTTGAAAAGAATCAAGCTCGCATACTTTCTCAACAAGATGGACTGAAAGCCCAAGCTTTACTGCCGCAGAAAATCGACTCGTTTTATTACTAATATGCTTAATATGATTCAGTATTTCAACATTAAGGTTTGTTAAACCATTTTCCATTTCCATGATAAAAAATTCCCTTTTAACTACTTTATAAGGATAATACTGTGGCAATTATCTACAAAAAATAACGGAAAACAAGCTAATGTTTAAAAAAATAATAAAAACTATCAATAATGCCTACTCCTCAACTAAGAATTATCTAAGTAATGGGGCTAATCAAAATGCTTTAAAAAATGGAGCCAGTATTAATGATGTGTTTATAGACATACCAAGATACCCACCCTTTGCGAAAGGATTACCGCTGGCTCCAACTGCCCTGTTGCTAAAATCACAAGACAAAATGCTTTACAAAATCAAGCTTGAGGTCGGTGAAGATAAATATGAAAAAATCTATCTGCCCTGCATTAAATCGTATTGTGATTTTGTTCACTTATTGCCTGCGAGCGAACGCGACCATCATAGAGGTGCCGGAGGGCTGTTTAGGCATGGATTGGAGGTTGCATTTAATGCTTTGATATATGGGAAGGCTCAACTGTTTGACACAAACTTACCTCCTAGCGAGAAGGTAGCCAATGAACCAAAGTGGCATTTAGCCTGCTTCCTTTCTGGGCTGGTGCATGACATTGGGAAGCCGTTATCGGACTACCAGGTAATATCAGAAGACGGGCATCACATTTGGAATCCGTTCACGGGCAATATTATTCATTGGGGTGAAGAGAATGGCCTAGAAAAATATTACCTGCACTGGCAAAAAGACAGATATAGAAAGCACGAATCTCTTTCCAGCGTCGTATCGAAAAGGATTGTTTCGGACGAATCTTTGTTCTTCCTATCAACGACCGGTAACTTTATCATCCGCAACATGTTCGAGTGCATTGCTAATCAGCCATCCACAGACAATAAAATTTATGCAATCGTAAAAAAGGCCGACCACAAAAGCACTGAAAAAGATAAAAAAAGCGCCATTCTCAGAGGTGACGACATCAACTTGTCCCTTCCTCTGGATAAGTACATTCTTGACGCTATAAAGTTATTAAACATTAATAATGATTGGGGGAATGAATTCATTAAATCTGCGCCGCTGGTATTCGTCGGGGATAGCTTATTTTTAACCGCAAAAGCGATAAAAAGATTAACTGAAAAGTTAGCCGACTCAAAGGTTCCAGGTGTGCCCTGGGAACAGAAAGCTTTAACTGAAAGCTTGATAAGTACAGGCTTTGCAAAATCAAGATTGATGAACGATGGCTCGCAAAGTAACGTGTGGCCACTGCTAGAAAAAGAGTCTCAGAAGATTATTTGGGCAGCGCATTTAACTGAATGGTCTTTTGTTTTCCCCGACCGTCCAATTGAGGATGAAGGCTATACACTACTGGATGAAACCGCTCTAAGCCTGTTTAATAGTAATCAACCAAAAACGCCAAAAAAACCTACCAATTCCCAGCCTTTGATTAGCGTAGGAACACCCGTAATTCAACCACAACCTGCTCCACTTTCCCACGGGAAAGTCGGTACTGAAACCCCCGTTATTCAGCCTGAAATTCAGCCACAATCCGCTCCACTTTCCCACGGGAAAGTCGGTACTGAAACCCCCGTTATTCAGCCTGAAATTCAGCCACAACCTGCTCCACTTTCCCACGGGAAAGTCGGTACTGAAACACCTGTTATTCAGCCTGAAATTCAGCCACAATCCGCTCCACTTTCCCACGGGAAAGTCGGTACTGAAACCCCCGTTATTCAGCCTGAAATTCAGCCACAACCTGCTCCACTTTCCCACGGGAAAGTCGGTACTGAAACACCTGTTATTCAGCCTGAAATTCAGCCACAACCTGCTCCACTTTCCCACGGGAAAGTCGGTACTGAAACACCTGTTATTCAGCCTGAAATTCAGCCACAATCCGCTCCACTTTCCCACGGGAAAGTCGGTACTGAAACACCTGTTATTCAGCCTGAAATAAAGATTGATAGACACCTATTAAAACTAACAACGATTCTGAATAGTCAAAAAAGCCAAGTATACGAATTCAATAGCAAAGGAGAGCTTGTCATATTTTGGCCAACCGTTGAACTGGCTGATGCAGACAAGGCAAGTCTTCTTGTTGAAATTAAAGATTACTTGCAACTTAATCAATCAAGCGGGCTTACGCACGTTATTAATAGTAAAGCCGCCATAATTATACAATCGAAGTTTTCAGGTACTTTAAAGGTAGACCTTGATTACAAAGGAGTCGTAAAAAAACCTGTCATTGAAAAGCCGCCTGTCAAAAAAACTAAAAAACCAAGTGCGCCAAAACCAACTGCCGAAAAGAAAACTGGCTCAACCTCAACTCGCAACAAGACACCAAAATCACAGCTTGTTGCTCACACTGAAGTTCCAACCGACTTTTACCCAGAAGAAATGCTTAAGGAACTTGGTTATGAAGATGGTGTGGGCGGCCATGAAAATATCAAATCTGATGCCAATGCGATACTTTTTGACAATAAACAGGAAGAATTAAACTCTTTTAATTTAGATAATGAGGTTGAATTTAAAAAATATCAAAGGTTAGTGTTTTTAGGAGGCTCAGATGATTCTGCACGCGCATTAATAAATAGGTACTCAGAAGGCTATTGTTCATTTATAGAGCTTGTTGAAGACCTTAGAAAATATTTTGAAAATGATAGCTTTGCTTTAAACACAATTAACACCGCTTTAAAACAGGATTAAATAATGTATGGACAGGTTTGAATACATAATCTCAAAAAGGCCGAATTATGAAAAATATTCAGCCGCCGTTTGGTTTGGTGGTGCTGCGAGTACATTTGCTGTGAGTAACGCGCTGACTGATAACTTATCTACTGCGCTTGTCGTTGCTCCAGCCATGGTTGGGCTTGGAGCGTACAGAGGGTATCAAGCATATAAGCAACATATAAGGAACCGTGATTTTACGCCAGAGCAAAATATTGAATTTATATCTTACGACGAAGTAAAAAATAAAAAATTTCGTTCGGACGCTATTTGGCTTGGTAAAGGCTTTGCATGGACACCCGATGTTGCACAACGCTTGTATGACGAATTTATGAGAAATCCAGAGTCTATGCAGTCTAAGGATGTTTCAGACAGTAACGCACCCTCTGGCGCTTTTTGGCTGCATAGCTTAGGCGAAGGCGAGATGGATATTTATCGAAATATTCGAGATTTTGAAGGGCACACGTTAATAACCGGTGTAACAGGGGCGGGTAAAACAAGAACCGTTGATACCATCATTGCTCAACTCTTATTGAGAAAAGACGAACCAATGATAATGATTGACCCGAAAAACGATAATGAGGCACGCGAAAACATTCGCAAAATCTGTGAAAAAGAAGGTCGGCCTTTTTATTTTTTCCACCCCTCGTTCCCCGAAAAGAGCTGTCGTATTGATGCATTGCACTCATGGTCAAGGGTTACTCAAATTGCCGACCGCATTAAATCAATCTTACCGGGAGCAAGCGCAGGTGACTCAGACCCCTTTTCCAACATTATTTGGAACGTCGTTAATGCGATAGCCAACTGCATGGTAATAGTAGGGGAGAGGCCTAGCATTGTGGCCTTTAGACGATATATGACGCAAGAGAGTATGGATGACCTTATCGCTCGTTCAATTGCTGCTTACGCGGAAGAGGTCGATAAAAACTGGCACATGTACTATGCGCCGTACATTGATAGGCAGTATGAGGTAGGTGGTCGAAACAAGGGGACTGTCAGCGCAAAATTACAAAAAACGCTTTCTCTAATGTATTTTTTAATGAAGTCGTTTCTATTAAAAAGCCAAACTCTGAAATACAAGAGCTAATTAATATCCGTCTGCATGACAGGGAACATTTACAGAAGCTTATCGCTTCACTGTTCCCGGTGTTAAGTATGCTCTCATCAGGAGGTTTATCCGAACTGCTAAGTCCGATACCCGACCCAGACGATGATAGGCCGATTATTAACACAAAGCAGATTATTGATAACAGAGCTGTTTTATGGATGGGTCTTGGAAACCTCTCAGACCAAACTGTTGGGAGCATGATTGGTTCAATCATACTCTCCGACTTAACAGCCGTATCTGGTAGTCGTTACGATTTCGGAACAAATGGTGCGCCACTCAAAGTGAATTTGATTGTCGATGAGGTGGCCGAAGTAATGAACACCCCTTTAATATCCATGCTAAACAAATCTCGTGGCGCTGGATTTAGAGTAATTTTACTTACTCAAACGCTCGCAGACATCACAACAAGATTAGGGAGTGCTGAAAAAGCGCGAATGGCGATAGGAAACATTAACAACAATATTATTCTGCGCTTAAAAGATGGAGAGACCGCTGAATACTTTGCGGAATCCTTACCAGAAGTTCTTATTAGGCAAATGGGCACCCAGTACCAAACCTCTATCGGTCACAATCCGCTCTCTGAGTATGGGGGACGCTATGGTGAGACCATGCAAGAAGAGTACAAGCCTATTATTCCGGCCTGGGTGTTTGGCGTATTACCCAATTTACACTATTTAGCAAATTTTACCGGTGGTTCATTAATTAAAGGACGCTTACCAATTATTAAGGTTGATGACCAATTACTATGAAAAAAACTATTACTAAAAAAACAAATGTTTTACAAATTTACCGACACTTTTACCTATCTCTAATTCCTATCGAGATGAGCCAAGATGAAGAAATTAAGGTTTCTCAAAAATGCTTACTTATTGAAGAGGATAGGGTGCAAAAGAACGTCTCTATTTTTCTTTGTTTATACAAGAGAAACTAATTAACTGCCTAAAACCGTTTGAGGCGGCGCGTCAACAACCCCACCCTAAAGGGTGAGGCTTGCGGTGAAAGCCAAAAGCCTAGTTGACCAGAGGGCTTAATCTTGATTAAGCAGCAGATAGTAATGGGTCGTTAAGACTTACCAGTGGATGCTTCCTTAGTTCGCTGCTCTAAAAGGTTTTAAGAACGAAAGCATAGGGTATGTGCCGAATCTTTTAATCGCTGTAGTAATACAGGAGCCGGTTACATTCAATCTCGAAGGGAGATGGTTCGTAAGAACCACGTTACTAGCCCCGTAAGGGTATTAATTTGGAGTTATTTCGTTGGCCGTATTCGTACTGGACAGTCATCAAAGGCAAAAAACAAGGCACGTACACTGGGCGCGTTGCTGTTAGAGCCAGTGGCAGTTTTAACATCCAAACCCCAGACGGTTTGGTGCAAGGGATTAGTCATAAGCACTGCACGCTGATACATCGTGGCAGTGGCTATGGGCTTTATTTAACAACGATAGCATTAACCAATGGAGATGCGAGAAAGGTTGCCTAGCGGCAAACGCTATCCCTCCCCGCCGTGAACGACGGGGTCTCTCGCGCAAAGCAAGATGAATGATTCATCCAAATTCTCTGGCTGGGTATGGCTGATAACATTCATATTCGTTTATTTCATTGGTGTCGGCATCTGGGTGGGAATGGTGCTAAAAGCAAGCAGTGTTGAGACTACTTTAATAAGCGAAAGAGAGTCGAACGCGTTTGTTATGTCTGGCTTAGATTCCCACGCTTGGGCATTTGGCCGGGAGCATGATTTTTTTAGCGCAGTGGCGGATAGGTTTAATAAAAGAATACAGAACTCAAAATCTATTGTAGATGGCAAGACTGGGATTCTTGAAGATGTCTGGGACGAAACTCCCGTAAAGATTAGTTTGTACGGTTCTTTGCTCGACTACAGAGCTGGCTTGTTAGTGCTTTTATTGCCGTCGGTTCTTATTGTCTACCTTGCCATTATGATTGACGGGGCGCTGCTAAGGAAAGTACAAAATTACAGAAATAGCTTCTCAAGCCCATTAAGGCACACAATCGGTGGCCGTGTACTTGGCTTAAACCTTGGGGTTCTCATTGTGATTTTATTTTTTGCGCCTTTTGCCATACCTTTCTGGGTGTTTACTTTAATCATTGTTATTAAAGCGTTCGGCTGGTGGCTGTGGGTTGTTAATTTACCAAAACGTATATAGGAGTTATAACGAGCATGGAAATTATGTTTTTAGTTTTATTGTTAATTGGCGGTGTCATGGTGAATGATGCTCAAGTTGAAGAGCCGGCAACTGGTGTTTTTGAAGTCATCCAGCCAGGGCAAAAGACCCCTGTAGATGGGCGCTTAGAAAGTGATTTGGGAAATAATCATATAACCTATACAAAGGATGGCTTCATTATTAACAAGGATGATTTAGTCCCAACGACAAAGACTAAATTTAATAACAGTGAGGTTCAAAATGAAGACGGTGTAGTGGTTAGTTCTGCTTTGGTTAAGCCAAATCTACAACAGTCAATAATTGAGAGCGAGTGTTCTTTAGAAAGCGACTACAAAGTTTTCTTTGAAAATAACCAGTCCAATCTTAATGACGACTCCTTAGAAACGATTTCAACAGCCATTCAAGCCGCTCTTAAGTGTAATGTAGAAGGTGTAGTGGTAAAGGGTTACGCAACCAAAGTTGGCTCAATAGAGCACAATATTGAGTTAGCAACCAATCGCGCTAATTCAGTGAAGCAGTACATTACACAATCTTCTGCTTTAAATGTTCGCGTGGTTAATCCGTTGACGGCAACTGAAACAATTAAACCCAGTCGTTACGCGACCATTACGCTTGTAAAAGCTGAGTAGCAGGCCTCTCCCAATGCTAAAAATTAAAACGGCGAAAACCGGTATCTTTATTCTTCTTGGGGTTGTTTTTTTAGCCTTCATTTATGTGCAGGCGAATCACAGCCAGGTAAGTGAGACTCTCTTGATAGGAGCCTCTTTGCTCGCGTATACATTGCTAATTAGGCACATGCTTAATCTAATCAACCCAGATAAAGAATCAATAGAAAGCGGTTCTTTAGCATTAACAACCCATGAGTCTAATGAAAATAAGTTTTTACTATTCGCAAATGACAAGGGAACGATAACCCGCATAACGCCATCTTACGGCGTGATTGCAGGTTACAAATCCACAGATGTCATCGGGATGCCGATAAGCCTATTCACTGTTTCCGCTCAAAGAAAAGGATTTGTAAGGGCTTTGGAGATGAAGTCTTTATCAAAAAGAAGCTTTTTTAGCCACGAGCCTCATACCGTTTATGCGTTCTTTAATAGTGCGAAATGTCACCTCAACAAACATTGCGATAAGACGGGGATTTACGATTCTTTGACGTCATTACCAAGTCGAGGGTTTTTAAAAGAAAAACTTGAAGCTTCTATTGAAAAGACGCTCTTTGATGAGTCTTTCTTGTTCGTCTGTTTAATAGATTTGGACGGTTTTAAAACAATTAATGACGTGCTGGGAAGAGGAGTTGGTGATGGTGTATTGCTTGCTCTGGCAAGAAAACTTAAATTAGCTTTAGGCGAGAATGACGTGATTGCTCGTGTTGGCGGTGATGAGTTCGCTGTGCTTATGATTGGCAATCAAAGCAAAGAGGCTGTTTATAAAGAGCTTGACCGATTAATGCGCGTTGTAAAAAGCTCTTTATTGGTTGGTGATAATTTAGTAAAGCCAAGTGCAAGCATAGGGGTTTCTATCTATCCCGGAGACAGTGCTGATGCTGAGACATTGGTTAGGCACGCCAGTTCAGCAATGCTTGATGCTAAATTAAAAGGGGGGAATCAATACAAGCTTTTTAACGCAAATGAAGCGAATCTTCTTACTAGGAAAAGCAGCTCTATTGATAAAGTCCTAAAAGGCATTAACAGTGGCCAAATGGTTTTGTTCTATCAACCAAAAATGGATGTAAAAACCAAAAAATTCTTGGTTTTGAAGCGTTGATACGCTGGGAACACCCCGTAAAAGGTCTTCTAAGCCCTGACACATTTCTTGATGACATTACCGGCAGCGAGTTTATCGTACAGCTAGATGCATGGGTTGTTAATCAAGCTTTTATCCAAGTGAGCGAATGGAACGACTTAGGTTTTTATACTGTGATAAGCGTCAACGTATCAAGCGAGTCTATTTTGGGTGTTGGCTTTATTGAAAAGGTCTTAAAAATACGTAAAGAGTATAGTGACGTGAATATTAATCAAATAGAGTTTGAAATATTAGAGACCTCATTGTTGCAAGACGTACACCTAGCAAAGTCAATCCTTTCAAAATTACGAAAAATTGGGTTCAAGATTGCTCTTGATGATTTCGGCACGGGGTACTCGTCACTAAGCTATTTAAGGTCGCTACCAACCGACTACATAAAAATTGACCAGGGGTTTATCAGGGGGATTTTGTCAAACTCGGGCGATTTAGCAATTGTTGATGGCATTATTCAGATTGCAAAAGCGTTCAATATTAAGGTTGTAGCGGAAGGCGTGGAAGACAGCGATATTTTTGACCAACTTAATTCACTTGGTTGTGACATAGCACAAGGCTATTTTTTATCTAAACCTATGCAGGCTGAACGGGTTCCTGAGTGGTCATCAAGTAAATCCATGAACACGCTAAGATAATTAAGCTGAATTTAAAAAGGTTAAATCTATTGACTTAAATATAAAAATGCATATAATTAACACGTAAACAAACAAAACCCATTCAAAAGGAATTCTTATCGTGAAAAAAATCATTGCTTCTCTAACCCTTGCTGCTGTTTTTACCCTAACAGGTTGTTCCATTTCGCCTATGATTCAAGAAGACTCAAAAGAATGGTATCCAAATGGATACTCCGTAAAGGTCAGCAATTTCGATAGAATTCCTGATAAGAAAATAAACTTACAATTTAAGGTGGCGGAAGGTGCCAATATTGAAAACTTTGAATGGACTGAAACCCAAGCAGAGGTAAAAACACGCCTTAAAGAAAACGGTGTTGAACTTACAGAAACGGGTCGTCCTGTAACAGTAATCATTAATGACTTTACCGCGTTTGGGAGTAATCATGCCGTTGTACGTGACCCAAAAACTATCATTCCAGGTGGTGCAGTTTTAATGGCGGGTGGTAGCGTTGCTCAAGACCTTGTTGCAAGAGCCATTGACCGTAAGGTTGCACAAGACGAAGCCAATAAAGTTCAGCCAACCAACGATATTAAAAGCGGTGATGGTAAACATTTTTCACCCGAAGTGACGTTCTCAATTGAAAGCCCACAAGACGAATATAAAACCTCTGTAACCATGCGCTCTGCACGAGCGATATACAGCTACCTAGCTTCTTCAAAACAAGTGACCGTGCAAGCCATTTCTGAGTTTTTCACCGCGACAAAGTAATCCAATTTCAAAGTTTTGACACACAAAAAAGCCCTATTGATTTAGGGCTTTCTTTTGCGCGATACAGCGTCAATTCAGACGCGTTCTCTGCTAAAGGTCGGCATTGTTAAGTTTGCCCGCTAAACCCTCCAGATAAGCCTTAAATTTGCTTTCGTTGCTATCCAGTAGCTTGTCTATCGAATAGGCTATGGAAACATCGCCCAACGTACCTTCCCACTCTTCCAGTACAGTTAATTCTTCCGTTTGACCACTAATGGCGCACTTAGCTTCGTACATTGGGTCGTCATGGTACACCACAAGAGCGGGCACGCTTTTAATCCTGAACCGCTCAAAAGAGGGTGGGTCGATTTCAACTGAGACGTTTTGCCCTTTGGTAAGGGTACTAATGTAGGACGACGTTTCTTTCATAGACGTGCCTTTTTTCAGACCATTCACTACAAGCGATACGTTGTCTCTCCCAAGGCGATTTGCCTCCTTAATGTAGCTGGCAATGGACGCATCCGACATGCTGAAGCTTATGAATAATTTAAGTTTAGCGCGGGGTGCTTGTGATACATCAACGCTGTTTAATTTCTGGCTAAACCTGTGTGCGCTCTCAACAAGATTGCCCTCCATTTTTGCTTGAGGTGTTGGAATATTCCCCAGGTTAATGAGAGAGCCTGAACTCTGTTTGTAAACGTTCATGGCTTTTTCGATTTGTTCCGCGTTCGTTTTTTAACTTCGTCCAACTCTTGTTGAGAGACCAAGTTAGCCAAGACCGAACCTGAAAAAAGTGCGGCAATCATGCTGGCTACGATTATTTTCTTTTGCATGTCGAACTCCTATTGAACCATGTTGGTGACGTTGCGACCAACACAACAATCGCGCTTTCTGAAAACTTGATACACCATGTCTTCGCCGTAAAAAGGAAACGACTTACCCGAACCCCATAAGGCGGTAGTGCGTCCATAAGACTGTGAGCATAGGCCGTTAATTTTGGGTTGTGGCACTGGGAACAACATTGAATATTTGTAGTCCGTTCTGTCCATTAAATATTTCGGGTACTTGTAACACATACCGTCTTTGCCACTGGCTCCCCAAATCATTAACTCTCTGTGAGCCTTGTGAGTGAATCGTTGCAACAACAACGCGCTTGTGTCCACGGCACCCGTATGATGATTAACATTGCCCAGCATTGGGAAGATGGCTCCTTGACAACCGGCACACCAATACGTTGCTGGATTTGGAAATCCTGCCGTTGCTGTAACGCAGTCACCGGCACACGCCAGTTGCGCTAATGGGTTCGCATACAGAAACGAGTCGGGCGCTAAAAGCGTCGTCAATTCTTCGTCGTTCCACAAAGGGTCAAGCTCGGTTAAATACGCCAACTCAAACGGTAAGTTGTCTAAACATGAATTGTCCACGACAATTTCCAACCAAAAGAGGACGGGGTTTTGATACCAATGTAATTGATAAAATGCTTCACGCGTGACGGCAGCACTATCGACCCCAGAGAAACCAGCCGCCGGTGCGTCAATCACATTGCCTAAATCAATCCCGCCTAATCCAGCAAGGCAAAATGGTTTGCGAACCACGTCCACCATGACAGTGGGCTCCCAAAAACTTGTGGACACACCCAGTATTAAACCAGCACCGTCGCCACACGTACAAAGCGCGTCAGTGTTTGAGTTTTTGTCTTCTTGCCCGCCAATCAAATCAATGCTTACGCCCGCAATCTTGATGGGAAAAACACTTGACCAGCAATAGTCTGTAATCGGGTTAGGAAATTTTCCATTGCACGTTTTTGAATCGGCCAACGCTTGAAGTGATAAGGCGGTTAAGAAAACAGCGCCAACCATTTTTAAAAAAATATGCGCTCTCATAATTTAATTTCCTCTATGGTTAAGAGATATTCAGTTTTGGATTTTTGGTAAACCAATGTCGGTACATTCTTAATACCGAACTCTTCAGCCAGCGTCACGCGACCACGTTCGCCAGAGGTCATTTGTTGGTCAAAGTAAAAACGCACTTTGTATTTTTTAGTCAAATCCATGAACGCTCCTTTGGTCAGTACCACCTTGTCACGATGGCCTGATTTTTTAATTCGTTCACCGCGTATTCAACTTGTTGCTCGTCCGTACCGTCGATAAAAATAAATCGTTTTGAGAGTGGGCGAATCGCCAGCGGATTAATGACCGTGCCTACTGGATGAATAACCGTTCCATCTTCTAGCTTCACCGCTTCTTTAAGTGTGATGCTTGGGTCAAATTTTCGGATGCTGTTTTCAAGCGCACTTGGAAAATCTGCGCCCTTGGGGTTTTCAATGTTTGCAATGGAGCGGCGTTTAAATTCTTCGTTATGCTTTGCAAGTTCGCCATTGGCTTCCTTCTCTTTTAGCTTGTTCATAATTTCGTCCAACAAAGAAACTTCTTCAATTGGGTAAATATTTCCAAGCGTTTTCAATTCTGAAAATGCGTGAGAGGAAAAAACCGTTAAGGTAAATCCCAACGCGAATACTAAATTTTTTTCATCACCAGCCTCCTACGGCTTTACCAAAAACTTGAGACTTTGAAATGTAACCCATGTGAATGTAGCGACTGTCAAAGCTGTCAACGTGCGGCGTAAAAACAAAATACTCGTCACTCGAAAGTGTCTTGGACACATTTTGCTTTAATGGTTTTCCTGTCAAAGCAAGTTCCTTAACCAAGCCAAACTCAACGTCATTTATAAAAAACTTTCCCGCTTCAAAACGAACAGTGTCACCCGGAACACCAACCACTTTTTTCACCAATCTTGCACCCTCGGGCAAAAGATTTTCTGCGTCGGCTTTGTAAGAAAACTGAACGAAATCGCCCTTAGAAAACTCATTCGTTTTGTGAATTAAAAAAACTGTTTGGGGAAGGGAATCGGTCACATTGAAACCAATGGTTTGATTGGTTAGCTTGAGATAACCAAAGACACTGCCAAAAATAATGAAGATGGTCAGCAAGCTGTATTGAATTGCATTTATGAAATTGCCCATAAAAATTAATAACTCCTAGTTGATTTAACAAGGAATCATAGAATTTTTTACCACCCTCAATAGGCTGGATAGACGCTAAAAAGTGTCGCGTTAAAGGTTATTTGATGAAATTACTGGCTGGTTGGATGGTTTTTAGGTGGTTGGTTGGTTTTTAAAAAAGCAGGGGTTATGTGCTAACAGCAAAGCACTGGGTCAAGTTCCATTATAAAAAACAGGGGGTCAAGTCCTAAGAGGAAAAGAGGGGGTTAAGTCATCATTGGTAGAGGAGGGGTTAAGTCCTAATAGGGTGGTTGGCGTGAGGGTCTGATTCAGGGCTTTGCCAAACTCCTAAAAAGCAGGGGTTATGTGCTAACAGCAAAGCACTGGGTCAAGTTCCATTATAAAAAAACAGGGGGTCAAGTCCTAAGAGGAAAAGAGGGGGTTAAGTCCTAACAGGAAAAGAGGGGGTTAAGTCCTAATAGGATGTTTAATGGTTTTTTACTTTTTTTAGCTTACGCAACGAAAAATAACACTATTGCGCCATAACACATCTTGCGCTGCAAATTATTATATGGCAGAAACAACTAAAAGGAAAAATCATGGAACAGAACAAAACAGTCATTCAGTTAGAACAAACTATCGAACAAGCTTCATTGGATTTGTTAGCGAGAGCAAAAATTATCTCAGATGCCTTCTGGCAAAACAGGGAAGAGATGCTGGAGGTTAGGGCGGGAGGTGCTAAACCAATACTCGGATGTCGGGTGAGTAGTGCAGATGACTCTTTAAGAATTGTGTGGTTCTATTACAGCTTCTACAAGCGCAATGGAGTGGTCAAAAGAACCAATGTCCATATTACAAAATCAAAAAAGAATAACCAATATTCTTTGACAAAGCTTTATGCAAGAGCGTTGCCTAGTGAGATGGATGCTGTGAAGCATTGTGAAACCGCCTTTGGTAAATTAAGAGGAGAAGCCGAAGCGTTGCGAAAAATAAAACAAAATCTGTACTACTACAAAAAGGCGTGCGGGTTGATTGACGCTAAGGATGATGAGAGGGCAATTACTCAAGCGGAAGTTGATGACGAACCGGCTTCAAATTTTGGCAAGGCCATCGAAGAACTGGAAGGGAAGTCAGATGAAAGCTAGTGCAAAAATTTCAAGCGCACTGTGCTTGGTTTGCATTTCATTTTCGGCGAACAGTTCTCCGGTGCCCAACCAAGAACTTTTGGCGAAATACAAGTATCAGCAAGCCAAGTGCAACAACATTCAGTCTCAAGAAATTCGAGATGAGTGTCTTGGAAAATTGTCCGTCGCGTTAAGAAAAGAAATGGTGACACGGCAAAAAGAAGTTTTGAATTCGATGGGAAAAACCCTTGAAATGAAAGACGCTTTAAAAAATCGGGATAAGGTTAATGAAGACTCAAAAGATAAAGACCCAAGGTGGTGAAGTTTTCTCCTATGAAGATGTTAAGGAGCCGACTGTTCAGAAAATTCTAAAGTCGGCCTACGTTAAAAAACAATTCAGAATGTATTGCGGTTGCCAAAATTCAAACGACCTTGAACTGGTGATTGCATATCGAAGGAAGACTGAATTGTTTGAGTTACGAAAACTGCCGGGGCAAAGTCCAAAGAGTCATGCTGAGTCCTGTCCGTTTTCAATGGAGGTAAATAAAATTGGTCACGCTCTAAAAAAAAACAGTGGCCACGATTTCTATGTCACCTTACCAGAAAAAGAGAATGGTTGGTTTTCAGACCATGTAGCGTTGAAGAAACTTCACAACACCCTTCTTAAAAAAATTCACGAAGGAGGAGTGGTGTCGAGTTGGTTTGATGTCAAAGGAAAGTTATTGGACGCGTCAAAAGTTTTGCATGTCAACGCTGAATCTCTCGCCAAGATTTTTAACGTTGTCATTCCAGCGCCCAAGGAAAAATTAAAACCTATTTGGTTCCAGTTGAATGAGTCACGCCTCCTTCTTGGTGAGTTGCTCTCAGCGCAAAAAATTCCAAACAAGAATTCAATTGTCGTTCACTTGAAAGGCACAGGGGATTCCATTTGGTTTAACCGCTCAGAGTTTTTAGAGGGTGACGAAAAGACATTGCTCTCACCGCCTGCTGAAAAGCGAGTGTTTGTTTTTTGCAGTGTTAAAAAATCAACCACGGGCGAATCCATTCAAGGGTATGGACTCTCGACCAGAGTATTAAACAAAGATTTTAGTTAAAGGATTTATATGGGGTTTTTTAAAAGCATAATCAAAATGGTGATTGTAGGTTTGATTTTTCTAACCATACGTTCGCCATTAGCCATGCTCCTGATAGGATTAACAGGGGGAATGTTTTTCTACCACTTGTACCCAAACAAGGCGCAAGAATATATTGGAATGGTCAGCGGCGGGTATGATAGCTTTGTTGAGCAATTCACAGCCACGCCGGTTGTTAATTTTTTACCGGAGAACAGGGGAAGTTGATATGGAGACCAGTACGGTGTTGAGTCAGGTTAAGCAAGATGCGCTAACGGATTTGCTCTTGAGCGGATTCAAACAACCAGGCCTGGTCAAAATATTGGAATGGAAAAACAATCACACGCAGAGATACTATTTTGTTTTTGCGGGCACAGACTTGCTGGGAGACAGAATTCTTGAAAGACGATGGGGCAGTCTCTCAACGAGAAGGGCAGGGCAGTTAATCACGATTCATCAAGAAAATGAGATGGCTGGAATTGTTTCAACGCTGCGTGCCCTGTTAAAGACACGCGCTCGAAATGGGTATAAGCTTATAACTGATTTAGGTCTGGGTCTTGACGAGATTAACGCTTAATCGAACCAAGACGACGACCCTTCTTTTTCCTGGTTGTAAATTCACCAGGCTCTCAAAATTCAACCAGACCCGAAAACATCCTCTTGGTATTCTAAGATGCCCGCCTCTTGTAAGAAAATCGCATCAGGCTTATCACCCTCGCTCATGAATGAAGAATGCAAATGGAACTTGGCTCTCGTCATCCCGACGTAAAACAATCGTCGCTCCTCTTGCAGATTGCACATGGTGCCATCCTTGCTCGGCTCTGTGAAATTTTGAGACTCGCAACCGGCCATCCAAACTCTGTCAAACTCCAACCCCTTGCTTGAGTGCATCGTTAAAAGGCTCACGAACAACTTACCCTCTTTACGAGCCGCGTCCCTTTTCTCGTCAGCACTCTTGCCCTTGTTCATAATGGGACTGGTGCGATTAAAGATTCTCGCCTTCAGATTTTTAGCGTTTGTATTGGTAAGAATTCGATTTGCGTCACGAATCCGCGCAATGTTCTTTTCAAGCGTCTTTGCGTTGCCTCTTGGAATATTGTGTTCAACAAAGTTGGCCACATCATCCAGCAAAGCATTCTCGCTCTCCACATCACCCTTTTTAGCAGCTCACGCCAAGTGTGCTCGTAATAGAGCAGCGTTCTCACCTTAGCCTTAATATCGGGGCAGTCCACGATTTTGTACAGTGACGCTAGGTTTTTAACGCGCTTATCGAAAACCATATCGGTTGCCAAAAAGTTATTGATGAATATCGCAAAGCCAAACCACTTATTCTCGGTAAGATAATTCAACACCGCAAGGTAACTGCGAATAACCGGTATATCCCAAAAAGAGCCGGACTTACGAGAGTAGGCGATATTGTTGTCCAGTAGGATTCTCTCCAGCTCACTAAGAGCCATATTTCCTCTGGCCAGTATTGCCCAATCTGTGTAGTGCTCACTGGATTTGCTGGTCTTGAACGTTTGAAGAATAATCTCATTAACCACGCCTTCAAACTCGTTGAGACTTTTGTGCGCCCCTTTCTCCTTGCAAGGCTGAAAGGCAATGGGAGCGTGGATAAGTCCATCGAAGCTCACACCGGCCTGTATCGGCTTCTCAATCCTATTGGGATTATTCTGCTCAATCAACCGTATTGCAGCGGCCAGAATGATTTTCCCGCAGCGGTAATTCACCGGCAGGACGTTACTGCTCGCATCAAGAGCCAATTGAAAGCCCTTCATGCCCTCATAACCCTGTGCCCCACGCCATGAGTACACCGACTGGTCATCGTCGCCCACAAGAGTTATTTCAGAGCCATTCGTAGCGTGAGCCATAATCCAAGCGTATTGCACCTCATCCATGTCCTGCGACTCATCCCCAAGCACCCATCGAGCATTAAAAGGTTTAACCGAACCGTCTCTCATGCCTTTAATGGCCAGCAAGATAAGGTCAGAAAAATCCATCTTACCGGTACTGTCCTTCACCTTTTGATACTCCGACCAAACGTAACGAATAACAGGGTCGCTAACAGCGTAAGGGTGGTCTAATGGATTTAACGAAGACTGAAGGGCATTGAACATATTCTCAACGACCTCAAACTCTGGAGGGTCACTTAGTCCATCCAAGGCGTTACTAATGATTGCCTTGCTCTCGTAAGGAGCCAACAAATCAATCTTCATGCCTGAGCGAGAAATCTGCTCCATAGCCAATCCATGAAACGTTCCTGTCCCAATGCGATTTGTCGCAAACGGCACCTTCGTCAATATTCGAGACTTAAGCTCCTCTGCGGCATCCTTAGTGAATGTCACCGCAAGTAAATTCCCAGTGGGATATTTAGCCAACAAGTGTTCCGCTCTGAACGAAAGAACCGTTGTTTTCCCAGAGCCGGGACAAGCCGTAATCAACAAATGCCCCTCTGTTTCCACTGAGTGTTTTTGAAATGAATTTAACGCAGCCAAGCCATTCTCCTTCTGGTTAGTAAAGCCTCACTATCATAGGGAACTTGAAAACCTTAAAAATCGCCTTTTGTTACGTTTTTTAACGCGAAGTGGGGGTTTAGGGCAAGCAAATAACAATTAAAATCTTGTTATCCCAATAAAAGGACGAAAAAAGATGACCGTAATTACATTAGTGACCGACCCTCTTCTTAGCAGAGCAAAAGACGCAGTGCCTAAAATTCTTGATGCGATAGGAATAAATAGAATCAACAACTTCACAAAAGAGATGGGCATAACAGGGGCGCTGCACTCGGAGTGGCTTAAAGCGTTTGTAGGAAATAGTTTGTACGTCGTAAAGATGAACAACTTTGGTGAGCTAGAAGGGTTTATTACAGCAAGGGATACACAGGAGGCCTGCTTGGACAAATGCGTGAATAAAGAACCTCTAATCGTTACCCAGTTTTGCCTGCACCCTAGGGATGAGTTTGACGAAATCAGTATGATGGAAATGCTGATTGAAGCAGCGGTACTCCTGGGCTATAAGCAGTTAAAAACTCCCAACGAGACTGAGTTAATGCGCGACTTCACCGACAGGGTAATGATGCACGAATCCTTTCGAGGGATTAAAGTTCTAAAAAGCGAAGACGAGGGTTACGACCTATTTGACTTGAGCGAGTTTAAAACCATCGCCATGCTAGAAGCTGAACAAAAGATTTCCCAGTCTGCTTAATGCCATCCGCTCTCAACGAGAGGATTTAAGCAACCAGAATCGCCTCGAAACAACTTAACCAATGGTCACGGGATAATGCCAAACAACAAACCACCCGGGTTTTTAATCCGGTTCACTGCTCAGGCAATCGACAGCTTATTCTCAACAGGATTGACGCTGTTACTCCTGCTTCCACCCATACTGTTTTTCGACGTCACGCTAAAGCAAATCGCGGTAAGCCTAGTGGGGCTGCGAGACCACGACTTGTACGACGTAAGGATAACTTACGCAAGCATCTTTTACCTTCTGGTTGTGGCGGTGGCCTGGATGAAGTTTCAGACCACACCCGGCAAAGGATTGATGGGACTAAAGATAGTTGACTTCAAGACAGGTGGATTCCCAAGAAGAGGCCAGTTCGCACTTAGAAGCCTTGGATACCTGTTATCAGCCATACCGTTGTTTTTAGGGTATGTCTGGATAATTTTTGACAAAAACAAAAGAGGGCTGCACGACTACATAAGTGGAACGCAAGTCGTGTTTAAAGAAAAGAATTTAACAAAGGACGCAAAGAAAGATGATTGAAATAACCCTAGAGCAAGCACAAGAGATGATTGGGAACGATGTGCCCTTGGAGGCAAAGCATTATTCAGGCGGCGCAAAATCAGCCTACCGGTATCAAACGACAACCGGGTGCATATTCAAATTCTTATCAGGAGAAGATGCCATCTGCTTTTACATTGAAAATGAAGATGTTGCGGGCGGCTCACTAACGGACTTGATTTCCACCTTTATTCTCAACTTGCCCTATGAAGAAAGGGAGCTTGAATCTTATCGCTGGGGTTTGGAGACACCGTGCGAAGCGACCAGTAACAGCTTTGGAGAATACCGCGTACTGATTACAGACGCAGCCGGGGGTCTTGACTGGCTCAAGAAAGACGGGCAAGTAATGATGTTTAAAAACCTGGGAAGCGCAAGAGAGGCCTGTGCGCTCAAAGACATTATTCAGTACAATCCTATCGTGATTTAACCAGGCCTTGAATCAATAAGGAGGCGCTCGGACATGTCGATTAAAATCATTACAGACACTAGGCCTGGTGAGTTAGAAATCCTAACGAGAGTCAACATATACCAGCCTCTCACGCTGGTCAGCGGCGAAGGGGTGAGGCTGTTAAACGCCCAATCTCCTCAAGAGGGCTGGACGCATCAAGCCATTCTTGACCGATGCGCCGGCATCAAAACCGGTGGGCAGGTGGTAGACGCGTTTCTCGGTAAGACTTGGGTAGGCTCAACAGAAGTTTAACCAAACAAAAAGGAAGCATAACAACATGCTGCGTAAACTCTTATTCGCCAGCGGGCTATTAATCGCGTCATTTGCCGCACAAGCGCAATACGCTTGCGACCAGACGATAGAAAAACAAGGATACTCCGCCTGTTACAATTACGACCTAAAGGCCACGCTGTACACCGTTCACACGATGCGTGCAGAGGATTTAAAAAAAGATGGCCTGAGTCGAGACGGATTAAAGTTTTACGAAGAGTCCAGCATCCCAGCGAGATACAGAGCCAAGCTGTCCGACTACCGCTCCAGCGGGTTTGACCGTTCCCACTTAGTGAGCAACGACGACCAAAACCATTCCGCAAAGCTGCAAAAAGAAACCTTCTCACTGGTTTGTCAAAGCCCGCACTGGCCGAACGTCAATCGCGTATCGCTATTAGCCGTTGAGAAACTGATTAGACGACTCACAATCTCCAACAAAGAAAGCATTGTGTATTCTGGCAATATTTACGACAGGGTATCACCCAAGCGCATTGGAGCAGGCCGAATCGCCGTTCCCACTGAGACCTACAAAGTGGTGCATTTTCCCACTGAGAATAAAACCTTAGCCTTTTTGATACCGAACGTACCTGAGCTTCAGAGCAGCAAAGCCTCCTCATTCCGGGTAGACGTTTCTCTTATCGAGAAGAAAACAGGGTTCGTCTTTAAATAATTGACATAACCATTCATTCACAAAGCGTAAATTTTCACTTAAAGGCGTACATGGACACATTAATGAAAACCCGATACGTTCGGACTAAACAGTATTTAAAGAACATGGTAATACCTACCATGCCAGAGTCGTTAATTCGTCTAAAGAAGTTGACGGCCAAAAAGATGATTCACTCATTTGAGGTGATTGAAATTCTTGAGTCTAACAGTCTGATTGCTGGCGAATTTTTGCACGCGGTAAACTCAGGTTCGTTTTACGACAAGCCCAAAGAAGAATTATCGTCTATTAAGGCTTCCGTTGATTTTTTGGGAACGAATAACAAAGTTATTATCTCGATTGTGACGGCTATCGAGTTCAAGAACTCCATTAGCTTTGAGAAAGAGTCGCAAGCGGATGCCAACGAGATAATTGATAACTGCAAAGACATCGCCTACCTGTGCGCGGAATTAAGCGAACAGGTTTATGGCATTGATAAAGATGAGGCGTACTTATTTGGCTTGTTTGCAGATTCAGGCTACCTTCTACTTCTTTCTAAGAATCCATTTTATTCAAAAATTTACAGACAGAGTCTAACAGACCCTGTTAAAACATTGCACGCTGAAATTAGATACGGCGCAGACCATGCTTGCACAAGCTACATTATGGCAAGGGCATGGGATTTACCAATGTGGCTTAAAGCGGGCTTGCTTTACCATGAAAACGGGAAAGGTGAGGTTACAATAAATCTCTCAAGAAGAGTTGAGGACTTAGTATCGCTCTACAAAGTCGCAAACTTCATGGTAAGCGAAATATCTTACGGCAGTTACATCACAGAAAGATTTAAGTCTATTTATAAAGCAGGGATTGAAGAGTTAGGACTGGACAATGATTCCCTCTCTATGGCTAGGAATGCATTTATTGTAGACAGCATAAGCAAGCAATGCTGAGAGTAAAGAATCCCAACAAATAATCTTATCAATGTTGGGATTTTTTTCATTTCTTTATTGACTTAAATCGTAAAATGGATAATAATAACCCCAACAGAAAAAGAGATTAAAAATCATGTCTAACGTAAACATCGCAAACACAACATCTCGTATTGAATTCTTTGAAGGAGATTTTTCAGAATACTGCTCTTTTAACACAGACGACCATATAGGCACGATTAAGTTCAGCTACAACACTGAACAAATGGCGAACTTAGCGTCTATGCTCTCTGATTGGAAAGCGCAGTTTCGGCGGAGTTTTGCGGTTAATGTCGCCGACCTGCTTCAAATTGGTTTTTTAAATGAAGACAGTCAAGATGTGCAGCCAATGTACATGCGCCTATCATCAGCCAGATTGCACTCTGAGGGCTATATCGAAGTTAGTTTTGAAAGCAAGCACACTAGCGAAGATTTCTGGCGAACTGATTTTGCAGTCGTTTGATAGGAAGGTATTGAAATGGCAACAGTAACAGTAGGGGTAAGATTAGGCTATATGAACGTGGAAATAGACCTAGACCACATTGAAACGGACGACCTTGTAAGAGAGCTGAAGAGTCGTCGAAAAACGGATTACAGTGATGTCGCGGATGAAATGTTTGCCAATCTTTTCTATAAAAACATTCCGCTTAAAGAAGTTTTGCACGACCTGTTAAAGGATTGCGAAAGCTATAACCCGGCGCTCGTTGAACGCCTTTTCAACTCCCAGTAAGAGGTCAACATGGGTATTAATATCAATTTTAAATCAGTCGAATTTTCCAAAAGTTTTCCAGCATTAACCCGTGTTGAGTTCAACGAACTCATTGAATCTAAAATCGGCTTTAATGTCGGGTCGGTTGACGGCATAGGGAAAGTTGAAGAGTTTCACAGTTGGCGCAAGCTGTACGACTTGATTAACTGGATGTTCCGTCATCTCGATTTAGAAACGTTTCCTAGTGTAGCGCGATTTCAAGTGACGTTAAACGATGTGGACGCTCTATCAGAAGCGATTGAAGAAGACACCTTCTTCACTGGCCAGAACAACGCCCATGAGGACGACATAGGATTTTGGAAAAGTGACGTGCGTCGTGCAATAGAAAAAGCTCGTTTTCGGTTGAAAAAGGGTGCGGTTGTTTATCTTGAGGTGGCGTAAATGAACCAAAGAAAATCAAATGGGCTGCGCCAAAAGAAACAGCCCACCGCCAAAGAATTGATGGCCGCCAATCAAAAATTAATGCTCGAGAACGACCGGTTAAAGATTGAGTCGGCCATGTTGAAACTTGACATACGAAACCGTTCAGCCAACTTTCTAACCCAGTCTCAAGTTTTTGAGGGCATCTTGCGCGAAGCCATTTACTCCGCCTCGACCATTGGAGAAGCACGGCGTTGGTATTCGCAATGGGTTAAAGACATTTCAGCCGTAGACGTATCTGACCCCAATTGTGAGGCTCTGATTAAAGAAGTCATTGACCGACACGGCTTTGAAATCAAAATTGACGACCATTACGCAGAAGTCGATGCCGCCTGGGAGTCTCAACGCGAGGAAAGACTTTCAAGCAAGACCTAAAATTTATCGTAAAACGACAAAAAACATAACAAAGCCAGCGATTGACGACTGCAATTTAACAGTATATTCCAAGTATTAAACCTGTCGATACTAGGAGTTTTAGACATGACGGAAAAAGTGGAGTTCACCCTTCTTGAGAAAATCTCGTCAAGAGGCCTCGCTGAAGAAGTTAATCAATACTTAAAAAAGGGATGGCGCTTGCACGGGGGGATTAATGTTGCCACCTCCCACAAGCAAACGGCTCAAGCTGGCGGAACAGAGAAGTACGT
This sequence comes from Thiomicrorhabdus aquaedulcis, assembly GCF_004001325.1. NCBI lineage: Bacteria > Pseudomonadati > Pseudomonadota > Gammaproteobacteria > Thiotrichales > Piscirickettsiaceae > Thiomicrorhabdus > Thiomicrorhabdus aquaedulcis. The sequence continues at coordinate 88,298 of NZ_AP018723.1, forward strand.
TAGCTTGTATTCGCAAGCGATGGTCAAGGATGTTGAAACAGTCAAAGAAGTATTGGAATTGTATCCTCGAAAAACACACCAGCAATCTTAGCAAGATTAAATTAACACAACCCACTAAATCAAATTACCACCATTCATAAGGAGAATTAAATTGAAAAAAACAATGATTGCATTATTCGTACTGGCAACCGCCGCAACTACTGCTCAAGCCGCAACTACTTCTGAGAAGGCCGTTAAATATGTACAAGAGATGAACGCTTGTACTCACCTTAGCGAAGTGATTGGCGAATTGCCTAGCGCGGCTGCAATGAAAGCCGACGGATGCCTTTCAAAGCTCGAAAAAGAGAAGGGTGAAACCAAAGAAAAAGTCAGTTATTCCTGGGCGTTTGACGCTCAATAATCCAAATCAGTTCACGACGATTGCATTAATAAATTAATCTTATCTCAACAGGAATTAGCATGAAAAAATCCATTTTAACCACGGCCATTCTAGGACTAACGCTTACCGGGTGCGGCGGCGGCGGGGATTCGGCTGCCGGCGGTGAACAGGATGTTCCAACCATCTCAGGCGTGGTCGCCGATGGATACTTATCCGGAGCAACCGCCTGCTTAGACTTAAACAACAACTCTGTGTGTGACCCAGAAGAGCCACAAGATATAACGGATTCCTTTGGGCAGTACAGCTTTAATTCGGACAGTACCCAGGGCACAATTTTGATTGAGGTTCATCCTGCTGCGATTGACAGCGATACTGGGATGCCTGTAGGTGGCAACGGTTACGTTCTTAAAGCGCCTATTGTGAACCAAAAATTCATCACTCCAATTACCACGATGATACAAGCCAATATGGACAGTGGGATGACTTACACGGAAGCCTTAGCGCAAGTATCCGCTGATTTGGGTGTCCCGGTAATCGACAAAGACAAAATGCTTGAAGATTACGTTGCACGACAAGCTCAAGACCCTGATTTTGCGTTTAAAGAGTCGATGCATAAAAAGGCTGTTTTAGCGGCAACGGTGGCACGCGAATTAACGAACGAGTATTACGAAGGGTTGAACTCCGACTTCACGCCTGAAGGAAAGTTAGCGGCTCTTAACGCGATTGCCGCACAACTTGCACAATCAGCCCCCGCTATTGCAACAATGGCCGATGCAACCAGTGACTTCTCAAGACTGCGATTGACTCAAGCGTTGCAAGATTTACGAGTAGAGAATCCCACGCTGTTTGAAGGCAGTATCTCGTCAGGTAAAAGCATAAGCTCCTATTACTCTGGCTGCTTTGAAGAACCTACTCTTCCTGGGGAGCCTGCAAAGTTCGCCTATTACAAGTACACCTTTATGGACGATGGTTTTTTGAAAGCCGATTACAACTACTACTTTGACGAAGGAGATTGGAACGGGGCTTACACAAAGTGCGCCAATAAAGAAAGAGGTGGGTACACGACAACCAAAATACTTTTTGAATACACAATGGACAAGCCATTAAGTACCGAATACGACAGTTTGATTGCCCTTACTTACCAAAAAGAAAATGATACTGAGCTGGAGCAAGACATTACGACCTATTCAAAGGCGCGGATGGACGGTACAGGGTATTTATGTTTTGGGGCAAATGAAGGCCGTTACTCCCCTGATGAGTTTAACAATGTAGATGTCACTATCGACTCAAGCCAATACTCTGCTCTGCGAAATATTGGCATTGGAGCTAAAACAGACGTGGGTGATGCGTTAAGTTCTTCTGTGGATATTTACACCATTCACCGCTGTATCAACGTCAACTAAAAAACATTAAAGCCGGCGAAAGCCGGTTTTTTTGCTTTAGATGGAAATTTTTTAATTAAATTAATTGGTATTTCATGGGTATCAAAACTAAAAACAATCTTAATGAGAACAGCGAAAATCTTAAAAAATATGAAGACGATTTTTTACCTACAATTTTAAAAACGAATTCTGGAAATATTCTATTTGTGGTGTCCGTACTGATAATGGTCGCGGCGCTTATTTACCTTATAACGTGAAAAATTAAAATTCATAACTAAAAAACACGCTTACGCGACAAAAAAGGTGGCTTTTGCCGCCTTTTTTTATTTCTAAAGTTTGTATTCTTATCTTGAACAATTTTTTGGATTTAATAATGAAAACAAAGATTCTTACCGCGATTTTAACTCTTGGCGTAAGCACTGGTTTTACTACAGCCAATGCCGATTTTATTTATGAAGTGAAGTACACAACCGTAGGTTGCCCAGACAGCATGAAAGCCATGTTGTTTGCCAAGACAGGAAAAATTCGGAGTGAGGCCGGATGCAAATCAATCCTAGCAGGAGAAAGGTTGATTCACAAAGGAAGTACGCAACCCAAGCTCACAAATGAAAACTTAATCAAACTGAATAATAACGCGGAAGGGATTGATGCGTTTGAAGGGTACTTCACGGGTCGAGACATTTTCTTCGTAGAAGCGATAGGAACTCAAACGACACCGCAGCCATCGAATACTAAAAACTCTCAGTGAGAGCAAACTACTAAATTAAATTAATCAACAAGGAGGTTGGCTGTGACGGTCAACGTAACTGAAAATTGCTTCAAAATTGAAGCTCTTTTCACCCAAGAACAGATGGCTAAGATGGCATTAGAAATTTTAGACAGGGTAGATGGCGCGGTCGTGCTTACCTTTCGAGAAGGAGACACTTACTCTGAAGCAAAGGTGATGCCTTCAATGCAGGACGCAATGCACTGTGTAATGACTACGCTGGTTGAACTCTCAAGAAAGGACATGGATTTAGAAGGTTTTCTATTTGCCCATGACAATATCCCTCAGATGAAAGAGCCGGCAGAATTTAATCATTCGAGTGCTTGTGAAATCTTGATGAGACATGGCTATGGTTTTAGTGTGACTCCTATTGCGAAAGGGGGATTTGTTTAATGGCACGGCGTTATCATCGACAAAGAAACCGAAATTCTACCGGGGCGACTATCAAGGCTGTTGTTGAAGCTTGCAATCACTCCCGTTGGCTAGTGGCTGCGACAGCAGGGCTTTTCCTATTTGTGCTTTTCTATGTGTTTTTGCCATTTCTAATGGGCAATTATTTTGAAAACAACCTGACGCAAACCCCCTTGCGCGGAATGTTGAGACAGCTTTTTGAATACCGCCTTCACTGGCTTGAGTACATGGGCATTGTATTTGGTTTGATAGGAGTGTTTTTTGCTGTGAAGAACTTCTTTTTCTCTCAGCGCCTTTCTGCCAATGGTGAAGCTGGCGTTGGATTTCTCTCACGGGTATTCGGGCGTTTAGTCAACAACCCCACCCTAAAGGGTGAGGCTTGCGGTGAAAGCCAAAAGCCTAGTTGACCAGAGGGCTTAATCTTGATTAAGCAGCAGATAGTAATGGGTCGTTAAGACTTACCAGTGGATGCTTCCTTAGTTCGCTGCTCTAAAAGGTTTTAAGAACGAAAGCATAGGGTATGTGCCGAATCTTTTAATCGCTGTAGTAATACAGGAGCCGGTTACATTCAATCTCGAAGGGAGATGGTTCGTAAGAACCACGTTACTAGCCCCGTAAGGGTATTAATTTGGAGTTATTTCGTTGGCCGTATTCGTACTGGACAGTCATCAAAGGCAAAAAACAAGGCACGTACACTGGGCGCGTTGCTGTTAGAGCCAGTGGCAGTTTTAACATCCAAACCCCAGACGGTTTGGTGCAAGGGATTAGTCATAAGCACTGCACGCTGATACATCGTGGCAGTGGCTATGGGCTTTATTTAACAACGATAGCATTAACCAATGGAGATGCGAGAAAGGTTGCCTAGCGGCAAACGCTATCCCTCCCCGCCGTGAACGACGGGGTCTCTCGCGTATTATGATGAATTAGCAATAGGATTGAATATGGAAACAAGTTGGAACAGTTTTGACCCGGAAGACAAAGCAACATGGCCTCCACCTGGCATTATCGAAACAAACCTTGGGGAATTTATTTTTTTCCCTTTAAAAATTGACGAAAACACGGAATCTTTTTCTTTACAAATCATTTTGACCAAGACGATTACAAGCTTGGTAAGGCTGGTTTGTATTTTGAAAACATAACAAAATGGCGGTTAAAAAAATAGAAGGCAGTCGCACTCTGTGTGAGTGCGTGGATTGAAACAAACAAGCGTGTGAAAATTAGAAAAACCTAACCGCTGAAAAGCGGTTTTTTAAACCCTTTTTATTGACTTAATTGTAAAAATAAATACAATTAAATAAATCTAAAAATTTGGGCTTAACAACGGACTAATCTGTTAATAATTAAAGGTGATTAAAAAATGAACTGGGCTTTACGGGGCGAAACGCCAGAGCAAGTGATAAATCGAATTAGCGGACTTATTGATAGTCGCAGACCGACTGGAAAGATGCCCCCTGAGCTTATCCCTTATGATTTAGACTTGTTAAGCAGTAATGAGCGCAGTGAGTTCCACGCCGCTAAAATGGCAATCCAAGAGTTTAATAAAGGTAATAAAGCAGAGGAAGCTAAAGCCAGAATTAAAGCCAGGATTACGAAGCGCAACGAGAATAAAATTGCGTTCCATGTGTGTGCGTAGATTGAAAGAAATAAACAGGTGTTGGAACCAGGGAAAGCTAACTGCTAGAAAGTGGTTTTTCTAACGCTTTTTATTGACTTAATTATAAAAATAGATATAATAAATAAACCTAAAAGGAGTTAAAAACAATGTGCAAATCCATGACAAAATAAGCAAAATCGAGATACTTGAATCGTTAAGTTCGGAAGAACTTCAAGCGCAAGTTAATCAAAGACTTGATGAAGGATTCCAACTGCACGGGGGTTTAAGTGTTGTTCAAGTTCGTTCAAATACTGTTAGCCCAAGCACTGTCATGCATAGGATTAAATACATTCAAGCAGTCATTGCTTGATTAAGGAGTTTATGTGGGAAACGGACAAGAAAGAAAACTAATACAACAAATTAATTTTTTTAAAACTCAACCGGTCGAGTGGCGATTTATTGTTGATTCTCCACCAAAGATTTCTCTCAACGAGAACGGTGAAGGCGTTGGTGTGTCCGACCTTTTGATGCTTAAAGTAGGCAGTAAAGTGTTTAACGGATTTTACTTTTCCAACGGAGAGATGGGCTGGATAACAGACCAGAACAGAAACGTGGCTTTTTACGAACTTAGCTCGGTTGAATACCAGCCAATAAGAAGGTAGTTTTTCATGTCTTATACCGTATTCACTTTAATCAATCACGCGGCTTTAGCGAGCGAAGACACAGCCCTTGTTCCGCAGCACATTACACTGGAAATTCCTGACAAGATTTATCAAATGCGCGAGTCCCTGAAGGGTCTTTCGTGCATGGAAGGGGATGTATTCTCTCAAGAAGAAGTTGAGCGGTTCAGTGTCATTATCGACTGCTTAACCATTGCTTTAAGCGTCTACCCAAGGGCATAGCCATGTCTCACGATTTTAAGCCAGGAAGATTAAAGGCACTGGGCATTGAAAATGAAGCGCATGTGGCGCTTTATTTACCAGTCCGCTACATAGACCTTGGTAATGTAGTTAGAGCTTCACAGCAGGCTTTAAATGCCGCGCAAACGGGCGAAATGATAACGGTCGTTGGGTTATTAAATCGTGAACCCCAAATTACCTACAAACCAGGCCAGCAACCCAGAGCCACGTTTACCCTGTCGATGCAGGATGGTGGCCTGGTTGATTTTAGCTTGTTCAACACGGCTGAAAGCTTAAATGCAACCATAGCATCAATGCAGAGCTCTCAACATGAATTTATTGTTGTTTCGGGAGTCCCAATGGTCATGGGGCGCAAGCTTAAACTCAATGCAGCGGAATTACAGCCTAAAGAATTTCTGGGTCGAGTCATGCCGGTTTACAAAGGTAAAGCACGAGTCATCAAGCCTGAAACCGTGCGTGAGCAAATCCTATCGAGATTGAATCAGTCACTCCCGTTGGCCACTGAGCACTTGATGGAAAAATTACACCGTGCAGATGTGTCCGCCATTACCGACATTTCAAAGCTCCCAATCATACTGAGAGAAGCGCACTTGCCGTCCAGTTTACGTCATGCACACAGAGCCAATGAAGTTCTCGATAAGATTGCGGCGGTCATTTGCAAGCAAAAAGTAGTCGGCCATTTCAAACCGAAAAGTGACTGGGTAGTGTCCGCTCGCATTGATATTTCAAGATGGCACGCGGTGGCCAGTCAAATCAAGTTTGAGCTTACCTCGGAGCAGGTCGGTATCATTAACGACATTGCAACCAGTTTAAGCAACGCTGTGGCTATGAAAGGTCTTTTGCAAGGTGATGTGGGCAGCGGAAAAACCGCCGTGTACGGTGTTGTGGCCATTGCAGCCGCGCTTGAAAAAAGAAACGTGGCCATTCTGTTGCCAAACGTTACTTTGGCTATGCAGGTCTTTGCAGAAATCAAAAGCTGGATACCGCCGCAATCAGGCCTAGTGGCTCGATTGATAACAGGCGATACGAAGGTCGAAGCTGAGAGGGACGCTTCTCCTGGTCAGTTGATTATTGGCACATCTGCTATCTTGTTCAGAGAAATCGGAAAGATGGATTTGGTCATTACCGACGAACAGCAAAGGTTTAGCCGTGGCCAGCGGGAGCAATTGTTGACGTACAGCCAAACGCACTTGCTGGAAGTGTCTGCCACGCCTATACCCCGTTCTGTCGCCTTAGCCGCTCTCGGTGCGATGCAAGTTTGGCGATTGACAAAGAATCACACTAAAAAAGACATTGTAACCAAGCTGTTCACCAGCCGTGCGGAAGGGAAGCAAATCATTGCAAGTGTTGAGCACACTCTCAACAAGAGAAACCAAGCTATTGTCGTTTATGCGCTAAAAGAAGAGTCGGAAAGCGACTCGATGGAAAACATCATGTCAGCGACCGAAGCGTTTGAGAAGTGGGATAAGCGGTTCCCAGGAAGGGTTCGTCTAATGCATTCAAACATGAAAGAGGAAGAAAAAAACGCGGCGTTAAACGACATGAAAAACGAAGTGGCCAGCTTGTTAATCTCAACGACCGTTATCGAAGTCGGGGTAACAATACCGGGTGTGATGATGCTCGCTGTGATTAACGCAGAACGCTTTGGTCTTGTAAGTCTTCATCAGTTGCGTGGTCGTATCGGAAGAAATGGCAATCGTAACGAGCAAATAGGGGAGTTCCTGATGCTTTCTAAGGACAACCCTAGTCCAAGTACCATTGAGCGTTTAAACGTCATGGTGAGGACTATGGACGGTTTTGAGATTGCTGAATTAGATGCCAAAAATCGTGGCTTCGGAAATTTGGATATTGCATCGGATACTCAATCGGGTTCCGACGATTCCATTTTCATAGGCCGAAAAATAGACTTTGCGCTTTTAGAAAGCGTCGCTTGAATTAACTTTGGAGTAACGAATTTGAACAACGATTATAAAATTGCTTTGCACGAGTGGATGTTAGACTTAGAGTTCCAGGCTCGTCGAAAAAAATAACCAGTGAAGGTTGGAATTGGCTTGATGCGCTTAAAGAAGCAGACGAACACGGATTTGATTCTCTCAGTGAGAAAAAGCTATTGATAATTCTCTCAATGTCCTCTTTGTTGATTCCTGAGTTAGAACAAAAAGATGAGGACATGGTGTCCAGATTAATTCAAGATGGAACGTCAGTCGAAGAGGCTGTGAAAGTTGTTTTCCAAAAACAGCAAGTCATTCACGAATCAAAATTAATCAGTGAGGCGGTTCGGAAAGTTTTGAGTTCGCGTGCTTGATTCTTCTTTATATATTATCTTTTTTAAATACATATATAAGGGGAAGTTTTTTTAAGTGCCCATCTTGGATGGTTATTTAAACTAAACCATTTAAAAGCAATAAGTTAAGAAGATATTCCTAGAATTAGTGTAACGGTAAAAGTTTCATCATTACCGCGATTTGTTGGTGGTTTTGCTTAAAACTACTTATCGTTTTTACGGTAAAAGTTTCATCATTACCGCGATTTGAAGTCGAATAATGAAGCTATTACCGTAAATTGAGCTCGAATAATGAAGCTTTTACCGTTGGTAGCTTACGGTAATAATGAAGCTATTACCGTAAATTGAGCTCGAATAATGAAGCTTTTACCGCGATTTTTACGGTAATAATGAAACTATTACCGTTATTCTTGCGGTAAAAATGAAACTATTACCGTCTTTTTTGCGGTAATAATGAAACTTTTACCGTTCATTTATTGCTTTTTTGTCCATTATTGTTCATGCGGCGTAATAAATACCTACCATAAAGATAAAAACAAGATTTATCTGTTTCGCTTTATTAAATGTTACTTTAGCTGATTTCAAGATTTTATTAAAGAAAGGTTTTTTTACCTAAATTTTGATAAAAATCCCGGTTTTTTAAAAAGTTAATCCGGCAAATAATGAAACTTTTACCGTGAGTCCAATTAACAATAATGAAGTTTTTACCGTTGAAAATTTAACGGTAAATTTTTAATTATTGGTCAGTGATTGGTGAATAATGAAGCTTAATAATAAGGCTTCATTATTTGAGGTTT